>CAXTVB010000011.1:0-19633 GCA_964247555.1 uncultured Sphingomonas sp.
GCGGACCCCATTGGCGCGTGTCGTCGCCCTCGCCGGGGCGCTCGACCTTGATGACATCGGCGCCCAGGTCGGCGAGCAATTGCCCGCACCAGGGCCCGGCAAGGATGCGTGCGAGTTCGAGGACGCGCAGGCCGGCGAGCGGGCGCGGGCTCATTTGCCGGCCGTCGGCGCGACCGGCAGCACTTGGATCGCGAAGCCGCGTTCGGGGCGAAGATAGCGCGCGACCGCCGCCTTGACCGCCGCCGGCGTGACGTCCGCCCAGCGCGAGACCGCGGCCCTGGTGAGGGCAGTGTAGCGCGGATCGTCGAGATCGCCGCTCAGTACGTTCATCCAATACCCGTTGTCGCTTTGCGCGCGTTCCGCGGCGCTTGATGCGACCGTCCGTGCGCGCGCCAGCGCATCGGGTGTGGGACCGCGCGCGCCGAGGTCGGCGACGATCGCGTTCAGCGCGCGGCCGAAATCGTCGATCCGCCCGGTCTGCAACTGCGCGCCCGCCAGGAACCCGCCGTAATGCGGCATGACGGCCGATTGCGGGTGGCTGGCGAAGGGCGAATAGGTACCGCCCTGCTGTTCGCGGAACTGTTCGATCATCCGCGTCTCGACCAGCCGCGCGGCGATGTCGAGCGCGGTCGAGGTAGGCACGTCGTCCAGCAGGCCGATCGTCGGATAGGCACGGGCCACCACCGCCTGCGCCGGATCGCCCTCGTGATGCAACTGCACCGGACTTTTCGCCGGTGCGCTTGCCTTCACGTCGACCAGCGCGGCCGGGGGCGGAACGTCGGGGCGGGGCGCGAGCGTGCCGATGGTGCGGGCGACCGCGGCGACGGTCGCGTCGCGATCGAAATCGCCGACGATCAGGACGCGGACCGGACCGCTCGCCAATCGCTTCGCCCAGAACGCCTGGAAGTCGGGCAGCGTCAGTCCCTGGACGGTCGACAGCGGCGGCAGCGGTGCGAAGCGGGCGTCGCCACCGTGCAGATAGGGCGCGCCGAACCGCTGGAAGACGCTGACCGGCTGGCTGAAATAGCTCTGATAGCCGACACCCACCGCATCGCGCAGCCGACCGAGCGGGGCCGCGCGGAATTGCGGCTGGGTCAGTTCGCCGGTCATCAGCTTCATCATCGATTCCAGATCGCGCCGCCCGCTTGCCCCGTTGAAAGCGAAGCGATCGGTGCCGACCCCGAAGCCGAAGAAGATCTCGCGTCCCGCGCCCAGCCGCTCCAGTTCGTCGATCGAAAACGGTCCGATCCCGCCGGCGGTGACCGCCGGTGCGCTCCACAAACTGGTTGCACTCGCCGGCGTTTCGCCCAGCAGCCCGTGGCCGAACAGTACCTCCACGCGGATGCGGTTCTTCTCGAACGCGCTCTGTTTCAGGTCGATCTCAACGCCGTTGGACAAATGGACCCGCTCGATCCCGAGATCGGCGATCTTGTCCGATCCGATGACCGTCGCGGGCTGGCCGGTGAGCACGAGTTGCGCCATCGATACCGCACGAACGGCGACGCCGGCATCCGCCGCGACCGCGCGACTGGCGGCAAGCGCCTTTGCCGCGGCGTCGACCAGCACCGGTGTGCTGGACGCGATCAACAGTCGGGGATCGGGCGCCAGCAACCGCTTCATCGCCGCCTGGATCGATGCGGGGGTCAGCGTCGGCCGCTGGAGCAGGAACAGCGTGCTGTAATACCGCGGTGCGGCGGCGATCGCCCGCTGGTCGACCGCGCCGACGAAACCGTTCGCGGTCGCCGCGGACGATCGCGTCGGGTCGCCGCTGACATTCGCCAGCAGCGCCTCGGCGATCTTCGCCGCCTGTTCGTCGATCTCCGGCTGCGACGGCGGCGCGGCGAGCGCGCCGTTGAGGACGCGGTAGGTGGCTTCCAGCGCCTGCGACCATTGGCCCGGCTTGGGCGTCACCGATACCACCACCTCATCCTCGATCTGGCGCTGCCGGGTATCGCCGACGCTCGTCAGGATGATCGCCTCGCCCCGCTGCGCCACGCTGTCGAGGCGGCGGCGCAATATGCCCAGCGCCACCGCGTCGACGAAATCGCGCTGCTGCCGCGCGGTGGTGAAGGGGCCGTCGTCGTGGGGCGTGACGAAGCCCAGCACGACCTGCGACGGGATCTGCGGATCGGCGACCGTCGCGACGGCTGCGGTGGGCGCGCGGGGGCTGCCGAAGTCGGGCGCCTCCGGTTCCGCGCCTTCCGCCGTCCAGCCGCCGAACGCGGTGCGCACGCCCTGTTCCAGCACGGCCGGATCGCCATCGCCGACGACGACCACGACCGCGCGCGACGGCCGATACCACCGCTTGTAATAGGCCCGCAGCGCGTCCGCGGTCGCGCCGTTCAGCGTCGCGTCGCTGCCGGCGATGTCGCGGATCGCCGCTCTGGTGCCGGCGAAGAACAGCGGTTGGGTCACTTCGCGCATCTTGCGGACCAGCGGCGGCATACGCTGCGCGCGTTCGGCGATCACGACGCTGCGTTCGGTCGCGAGCAATCTGGAATCGATCGTCGCGCTGGCGAGCATTTCCGACAGCACCGACAGCGCCTGCCCGTAGGAGGCCGCATCCGCCTTGGGCAGGTCGAGCGCATAGGTCGTCGAACGAAGTCCGGTGAACGCGTTGGTATCGCTGCCGAAACTGGCACCCAGCCGCTGCCAGACGCGGACGCCCTCGCCATCGGGGTAACGCGCGGTGCCGCGGAAGACCATATGTTCGACCAGATGCGACCAGCCCTGCTGCTCGTCGCGTTCCATCAGCGCGCCGACATCCATGCGGACGCGGATCGAAATCGTCCCCGGCGGCTGCTTCCCGCGCCGCACCGCGTAGCGGACGCCATTGGCCAGCGTACCGGTCTGCCACCTGGGATCGAGCACGATGTCGCTGCCGATCGTCGGCCAGGGCGCGGTGGACGCTTGGGCGACGACGGTCGGCGCCGGACCGGCGGGCGCGACCTGCGCAACGGCGGTGCTGGTCGCCAGCACGAGCGCCGACGCCGATCCGCATGCCGACCTGAACCGCAATCCGACCATCGACCACATCCCCGCGCGTCGACGCGACGAGCGCCGAAGCCGGCGGATCAATAAGCCAGGTTCATTCCGGCGTCGATGGACCCGCCCCGGTTCGCGCGACTTTCCGGGATGGGCTCACAACAGCTTGTCGAGCGTGATCGGCAAGTCGCGGATGCGCTTACCCGTCGCGTTGTAGACCGCGTTCGCGACCGCGGCGGCGACGCCGGTGATCCCGATCTCCCCGACGCCGTGCGCGCCCATCGGCGTGTGCGGATCGGCGATGTCGGTCCAGATGACGTCGATGTCGGGCACGTCGAGATGCGCGGGCACGTGATACTCGGCAAGACTCGGGTTCATGATCCGACCGTTACGCTCGTCGAACTGCGTTTCCTCCATCAGCGCCATGCCCAGCCCCATGATGATCCCGCCGCGGAACTGGCTGCGCGCTGTCTTCGCGTTCAGAATGCGGCCGCAGTCGAACGATCCGAGGATACGGCCGACCCGCGCCTCACCGGTGACCGCGTTGACGCGCATCTCGCAGAAGATCGCGCTGTGCGAATGCATCGACCAGTGCATCAGTTCGAGCGGCTGGCTGGCCTGTTCCGCGACCGTCACGCTGTCGCGCTGCGCCCGCGCCAGGATCGAGGCGTAGCTTTCGCGGCGCGTAGGCTCGTCGAGCTTGGCGAGGCTACCATCCTCGCTGCCCACCTCGTCGGGCGACAGACCGGCGAGCGGCGAGTCGTTGCCCGCCAGTTTCAGCAATTCGGCGACCAGCGCATTGTGCGCGGCGATCACCGCCGCGCCGATCGCCGCGGTCTGCTGCGACCCGCCCGCCATGATCGCGCCCGGGATGATGGTGTCGCCGTAGCGCACCTCGACCGAGTCCATCGGCAGGCCGAGCCGTTCGGCGGCGACGATCGCGGTCGTCGTCGACGTGCCCATGCCCATTTCGTGGGCCGCGACCTCGACCAGTGCCTTGCCGTCCCGGTCCAGCGTGATCCGAGCGGCCGCGCCCGGCATCCGGTAATAGGGATAGGTGCCCGTCGCGCAGCCCATGCCGACCAGCCATTCGCCCTCCCGGCGCGTCCCCGGCACGGCGTTGCGCTTGTCCCAGCCGAACCGCGCCGCGCCGGCGCGCCACGCCTCGACGATATGGCGCGACGAGAAGGGGCGGCCGGACATCGGATCGGTCTCGGGCTCGTTGAGGATGCGCAGTTCGATGGGATCGATGCCGAGTTCGACCGCCAGCTCGTCGATCGCGGATTCCAGCGCGAAGGTACCCGGCGCCTCGCCCGGCGCGCGCATGAACGTGTTGGCGAGCATGTTCATCTGCACCGCCTCGACAGACAGCTTGAAGCTATCGGCGGCATAGGCGGCGCGGGTGCCCAGGATGAAGGGTTCGGGCATGTTGTTGTGCGGCGACATCGCGACCGTGCCGCTGTGGATCAGCGCATCGAAATGCCCGTCCGCCTGCGCACCGATCGCGACCCGCTGTTCGGTCAGGGTCCGCCCGCCGACGATGCGGAACACGCCCTCGCGCGACAGGGCGATGCGGACCGGCCGGCCTGCGAGCCTGGCCGCGGCGGCGGCGAGGATCTGGTGGTCCCACAATCCCTTCGCACCGAACCCGCCACCGACATAGGGCGAGGTGATCCGCACCTGTTCGGGCGTCAGGCCGAACACGTCCGCGATCGTCGCCGCCTCGGCGGTCACCATCTGGCTGGCGTCGTGGATCGTCAGCGTATCCCCGTTCCAAGCCAGCGTGGCGGCATGGGGTTCGATCGCGTTGTGGTTGTGGCGTGGTGTGCGATACACATGGTCGATCTTGTGCGATGCCTCGGCCAGCTTCCCCTCCGCATCGCCGACCGTGTTGAGGAGGGCCTGGCCCATGAACAGTCCGGGCTGCGCGCCCGCCGCCTTTGCATCGGCAAAGGCGGATGTCGACGGTTCGATGTCGTAGCGCGCGACGATCAGCGATGCGGCGTGGTCTGCTTGCTCCTGCGTCTCGCCCAAGACCAGTGCGATGGGCTGTCCGTTCCAGTGGATACGGTCGTCCTGCATGATCGGCAGGTCGCTCGGACCGACCGCGGTCGGCGAGGAGCCGAAGACCGCGGGGGGGTTCATCCGAGGCGCGTTCAGGTGCGTCATCACCAGTACGACGCCGGCCGCCGCCTCCGCCGCGTCGGTGTCCAGCGCGGCGATCCGCCCGCGCGGGATGGCGCCGTAGACGAGCGCCGCATAGGCCATGTCCGCCAGCCGGAACTCGGCGGCGAAGCGCGCGCCGCCCTGCACCTTCAACGGACCGTCGATCCGCGAAACCGAAGCGCCGATCAGCCCGTGCTTGCGCGCGATCAGCGGATCGGGAACGCCGCCCGGGATCCAGCTGTCGGGGGCGAGCGGAACGAGCTTCTCCATCGCGCCCTTGGCGACGCCCTGCGCCGCGTTCTTGACCGTATCGACGATGCTCATGCGTCCGCTCCCGTCAGTTCGCCGAGCGCAGCCACCATCGCCCGCTTCGCCAGTTCGATCTTGAACGCGTTGTCGCGCAGGCCCCGCGCATCGGCCAGTTCCGCCGCTGCCGCCGCGACGAAATTCGTCTCGGTCGCCGGTTTGCCGCGCAACATATCCTCCGCGATCGATGCCCGCCACGGCTTGGCGGCGACCCCGCCCAACGCCAGCCGGACGTCGCGGATCGTTCCGCCCTCGACATCGATCGCCGCGGCGACCGATACCAGCGCGAAGGCGTAGCTCGCCCGGTCGCGGACCTTGCGATAGGTCGAACGCGCGCCGAACGACAGCGCCGGGATCGACACCGCGGTGATGAGTTCTTGGCGGCACAGGACGGTCTCGACCTCCGGCGTCTCGCCGGGCAGCAGATGGAACTGCGCGAGCGGCACGGTCCGCGCGCCGTCCGGCCCCTCGAGATGGACGACCGCGTCCAGCGCCGCCAGCGCGACGCACATGTCCGACGGATGCGTCGCGACGCAGGCGGGGGAAGCGCCCAGCACCGCGTGGATCCGGTTGAACCCGCCGATCGCATCGCATCCCGCGCCGGGCGCCCGCTTGTTGCAGCGCGCGGCGTCGTCGTAGAAATAGGTGCAGCGTGTCCGTTGCAGGATATTGCCGCCGACCGTCGCCATGTTGCGGATCTGGCCCGATGCGCCGGCTAGGATGGCACGGGACAGCAGCGGGTAGCGCTCGCGCACCGTCCGGTTTGCCGCCAGCGCGGTGTTCTTCGCCGCGGCGCCGATCATCAGGCCGCCGTCCTCGCCGGAGGTGATCGCGTCGGACAGCCCGGTGAGGTCGACGACCGTCGCGGGCCGCTCGATCCCTTCGCGCATCAGGTCGATCAGGTTGGTGCCGCCGCCCAGGTAGCGTGCGCCGTCATCGTCGCCGGCCAGCCGAAGCGCATCCGGCGCGCTTACCGCCCTGGCATACGTGAACGGGGTCATGCCGCCTCCTGCTTCGCGGGTTCGCCCGCATAGGTTTCGGCGATTGCCTCGATGATGCCGTTATACGCGCCGCAGCGGCACAGATTGCCGCTCATCCGTTCGCGCAGTTCGTCGTGATCGAGCGTCACCGTGTGCGCCGACAGGTCCGCCGTTACGACGCTGGGAATGCCGCGCTCGGCTTCGCCTGCCATCGCAACCGCGGAGCAGAGTTGCCCCGGCGTGCAATAGCCGCACTGGAAGCCGTCATGTTCGATGAACGCACGTTGCAGCGGGTGGAGCACGCCTTCGTTCGCGAGGCCCTCGACGGTGGTGATCGACCGGCCCTGATACTGGACCGCGAGGGCGAGGCACGAATTGATCCGTTCGCCGTCCACCAGCACGGTGCACGCCCCGCACGCGCCCTGATTGCATCCCTTCTTGGAGCCGGTCAGACCGAGATGCTCGCGCAGCAGATCGAGCAGCGAGGTCCGGACATCGAACGCGACCTCCACCGGTTTGTCGTTGATCGTGAAGTGCATGCGCTCGTCTCCCATCGCTCCTGGGGATACGCATGAAGCGGGGGACGGTTGCAACCCGGTTGCGGCTGGCGATCCGCCGACCTGCGCGGTAACGTCGGACGAATGGATGCGAGGACCCGATGCCCGAAGAAGACTTTGAGATCCGCGGCGCACATGAGGAGGCGATCGAGGAGCGCGCGCACCATCACGAGCCGCTGAGCCAGAAGATCGCCCTGTTCTCCGCCGTGCTGGCGACGCTGGGTGCGATCGTCAGCTTTCTCGGCGGGCATACGCAGAACGATGCGCTCTATTACAAGAACGAGGCGGTGCTGATGAAGGCGCGCGCATCGGACAATTGGGCCTATTATCAGGCGGAGGATATCAAGCGGCACCTGGCGGAAACTGTCGCGACGATCGCCCCGGGGGCGGGGACATCGGCCGGCGACGCCGCCAAATATCGCGACCGTGCGGCGGCGCTGAAGACCAAGGCGGAGGATTTCGACCGGAAGTCCGAGGAAGCGGACGCGGAATCGCGCCATGCCTTGTCGCCCCACACCCGGCTGGCGATCGCGATGACCTTCATCCAGATCGCCATCGCGCTGGCGTCGATCAGTGCGCTGACGCGGCGGCGGTGGTTGTTCTGGGGCGCGGGAGCGTCCGCGGCGGTGGGAACGGTGCTGGCGATCCTGGCCTGGTTTTGATCAGCCGTTCTCCCGCAAAGCGGGGGGCCAGGTATCGCAGGACCGCGCTCGTGGCCGCTGGACCCCCGCGTTCGCGGGGGAACGAGAGGGTTACCCTATCTCCCCACCCCGGCGAAGGCCGGGGCCCAGGTTCGAGATGCTCACGGTTAGGTCCGTGCGCCATCGATGAGACATCGCAACTGGGCCCCGGCGTTCGCCGGGGTGGGGCAATGGACGGGCGACTTCATTCCCCCGGTCGATACTGCCGCTCGACATGCCCCTTGAGTTCGTCGGGCCAGAAATACACCGGCCGCAGGTCGCCCTTCGTGTAGCGCAGCGTCTGGTCCGCGAAATGCGGCGATGCGGGATCGCCGCTCTCGCCCCCCGCGGTGACCGCCCACGCCTCGACCCGAGGCCCGAACTCGACGATCGCGACGAAGCTGTTGCCGCTCGTGCCGTAATATTTCTTCGTGTTCGCATAGGGATGCGCGCCGAACGAGGCGAGCGATCCCCATTGCGCGGACGTGAACGGCACGGGCAGGCTGGGCGCGGCATCGTCGAAATGCGGCGAAATGCGGTCGTCCAATCGCTGGAACCGGTTGATCTCGCCCCATGGCACCTGCCAGCGCCCGAAGTCGCGCGTCAGGCGATCGACCGCCTGCGTCAGGGCGGCGAGCTTGACGTCGTCGGTGACGCGGGTCGCGATGTAATCGGGCACGTTGATTCGCTCGGCCTTCGCGAACGCGCCGACCTCGCTCCAGAGCGTGTCGCCCCAATAGACCGCGAGCGACGTCTCGGTGGACCCCGCGCTCCAGCGATCGTCCCAGCGGCGCAGCAGCCCGATCGGGGCCGCCAATCGCCGACGTCGCGTATCGGCGGCGGGCAGTGCGTCATAGGCGGCGGTGAGCATCGGCAGCAGCCGCGCGAAGGCCGGCAGGTAGCTGTCGAACGCCGCCTTGCGCAGCCCTTCGTGCGTGAAGTCGTGCTTGCCCGTCAGCAGCATCGTCGCATGCACCCCGCGCTCGTTCTCGCCGGCCTGATCCATGTAGCGCGGGAAGTCGGCCTTGCGCGGGCTGTCGGGGCCTGCCGCTCCCCATGGTTCATTGTTCGTGTTGAACGCCCAGCCGACCTTGGGATCGATCGCCTGCGGTAGCGAGGCGAGGGGGTGCAGCCCCTTCCAATCGGTGGCGGGATCGGCGCCGTCGACGGGGCGGGTATAGTCGAACCGATCGTCGCGGATGGGCACGAACTGCGGGTGGAGATAGGCGATCTCGCCCTTGGTATCCGCGAACAGCGTGTCGTTGGAACTGTTCGCCTGCAGCGCCGCGACCTTCAGATACGAGGCGAGGTCGGTCTGCTTGGTGCGCAGGAAGCTCTGCTCCAGCGCTGGCAGGGGCCGCCACATCAGCGCCTCCGCAATCCACTTGCCGCCGGTCGCGCCGACGATCGGGCCGTGATGCGTCGCGTAGGTGGTGAAACGTCGCTCACCCTTGCTGCCGTCGGGCTTGCGATAGGCGATCGTGACCGACGCGCTCGTCACCGGCCGCAGCGCGGTGCCGTACCGGTAGAAACGCTTGCCGCGACGCTCGACGATCGTCTCCGCGAACTCGTCGACATTGTCGACGCCCGACGAGGTGTGCATCCAGCCGGTGCGCTCGTTCCAGCCCTGATAGACGAAGAATTGACCCCAGGTGACCGCGCCGTACGCATTCAGCCCTTCGCCGCTCGTCATCTGCAATTCGGAGCGGAAGTAGAAGCTGGTGTGCGGATTGATGAGCAGCAGCGCACGGCCATTCGCGGTGTTCGTCGGCGCGATGGCGATTCCGTTCGACCCCTTGGGCTCCTGCGGCCGCGCGCCGGTTTCCTCGGGCGTCGCGGCGACGGGCTGGCCACCATAGAATTGCTGGAGGCCCGACAAGGGTATCCGTTCGATATCGCCGCCGATGCTGCCTTCGGTAAAACTCAAAGCCATCCAGGGTTCGAAATGCGTCAGCACCTTCGGGTGCACGCCCGGATGCTTCGACAGGTAGAAGTTGAGCCCGTCCGCCCAAGCGTCCATCAGCGACCGCAGCCAGGAGGGGCTCTCGCGATACTCGCGTTGCAGCTCAACCGGATCGACGTA
This sequence comes from uncultured Sphingomonas sp., assembly GCA_964247555.1. Lineage (GTDB taxonomy): Bacteria > Pseudomonadota > Alphaproteobacteria > Sphingomonadales > Sphingomonadaceae > Sphingomonas. The sequence continues at coordinate 9,758 of CAXTVB010000011.1, forward strand.
GAGTCGCTGGCGCAAATCCTGCCAGATCGCACCTTCGCCCTCGGCCTCCGCAGTACGACCCAGAGCGGTGAGGTAGTTCGCCTCGATCCGCCCGAAATCGTCCTCCGCCTGGGTGTAGGTCATGCCGAACACCGCGTCCGCATCGGTCTTCCCTGCGATGTGAGCGATCCCCCAATCGTCGCGTGTCACCGTCGTCGCGGCGGTATGCGCCTGCCAGCGCGCCTGTTCGTCGGGCGTCGCCGCCAGCGCGGGCTGGGCGACGAAGATCATCGGCAGCGACAAATAGGCGAGGCGGTGGCTAGGTCTGCGCATCGCGGGAGGCTATCCCTCGTCCGTCCGCCCCGCAAGAAGGTCGCCACGAACATGAAATGGATCGTCCTCGCCGCCCTCTGCCTCGCCACCCCGGCGACCGCGCAGACGATCCTGCTCCGGCCGGCGCAGGTCTTCGACGGCACCGACCCGAAGCCGCATCCCGGCTGGCAGGTGCTGGTGGACGGGGACAAGATCGCGGCGGTCGGGCCGGCATTGGCAGTCCCGGCGGGGACGACGACGATCGACCTGCCCGGCGACACGCTGATGCCCGGCATGATCGAGGGCCACAGCCACCTGTTCCTCCACCCCTATGACGAGACGCCGTGGGACGATCAGGTCCTCCACGAACCCCTCGCGCTGAGGACGGCGCGTGCGGTGGTGAGCGCGCAGGCGACGCTGATGGCGGGCTTCACCAGCGAGCGCGATCTGGGGACCGAGGGGGCTGGCTTCGCCGACGTCGGACTGAAACAGGCGATCGACAAGGGGATCGTGCCGGGCCCGCGGCTGCTCGTCGCGACGAAGGCGATCGTCGCGGAGGGCGCTTACGGTCCCAAGGGATTCGAACCCGGCGTCCGCGTGCCGCAGGGCGCGCAGGAGGTCAGCGGCGTCGACGACATCGTCCGCGCGGTCCGCGACCAGATCGCCGCGGGCGCCGACATCGTGAAGCTGTATGCGGATTATCATTACCAGGGTGGGGAGGGCAGCCGCCCGACGCTGTCCGCCGCGGAAATGGCTGCTGCGACCGCGGCGGCGCACGACGCCGGCCGCATCGTCGCGGTGCACAGCGTGACGCCCGAGGGGATGCGCCGCGCGATCGCGGCCGGGGTCGACACGATCGAGCATGGCTATGGCGGGACACCCGAGATTTTCCGCGCAATGCACGATCGCGGTATCGCGCTGTGCACCACGCTCGCCGCATCGGATGCGACCGCGCGGTATCGCGGATGGAAGGGGCAGGAGCCCGCGCCCGCCAGCGTGCAGTTGAACCGCGACTCGTTCCGAATGGCGCGGGCGGCGGGGGTGCCGATCTGCATGGGCGGCGATGTCGGGGTCTACGCGCATGGCACGAATGCGCGCGAGATGGTGCTGATGCAGGCGGCCGGCATGCCCGCGGGGCAGGTGCTGATCTCGGCGACGAGCGGCAATGCGCGCATCTTCCGGATCGACGACAAGGTCGGGCAAGTGAAGGTCGGGCTTCTGGCGGATCTGGTGGCGGTCGAGGGGGATCCGACGGTGGATGTCGCCGCGGTGCGGTCGGTGAAGTTCGTGATGAAGGGCGGGCGGGTGGTGCGGGGGCCTTAGCCCTCATCTCGTCATGCCGGGCTCGTCCCGGCATCCATCGTGCCGCGCATTCTCCCGATCAAGATTCGCGGCACGATGGACCCCGGGACAAGCCCGGGGTGACGGAATTTAGTTCAGTCAGCCACCCGATCGTCGAACAACCCGAACAGCACCGTCGACGCGTACATCGCGATCGCCCGGTCCCGCGGCATCGTGCCCGCCCATTTGCGCATGTCGAACGCCGCATTCTGCAACGCCATCAGCGTCTGCGCGGCGATCAGCGCATCGACCGGGCGGCACGATCCTTCCGCGATCCCGTCCATGATCGTCCCCGCATAGCGCCTGGCGATTCGGTTCGATCGATCGACCATCGCGTCGCGGGCATGATGCGGCAGCCCGGACAGCGCGGTGGTCCGCAGCAGCGGCGCACGCTCGGCGAACTGGATGTCCAGCAACGTCGCGATGGTGCTCGACAGCCGCTGCCAATGGCTGCCGCCCTCCTCGTCGGCCAGCGTCTGGGCGGTGCCGATCGTGTCGAAGCTGCGCTTGTAGCAGGCGATGACCAGCTCGTCCTTGGCGTCGAGATGGTGGTAGAAACTGCCTTTGGTGACGTTCAGCTCGGAGGCAATCCGCTGCACGCTGGCACCGCGATAGCCCAGCTCGTTGATCAGCCGCGTCGCCGCCAGCAGGAACGCGTCGCGCCCCGCCTCCGCCTCGGGATGGTCGAGCGACAGCATCGTCGGCGTCCAGGCGGCATCCGGGCCGGCGATCCCGTTCGCGAACACGTCCATCAGCCGCGCTTCGATCCGGGCATGCTGATCGGGATCGTAGCGGGTCAGCCAGACCGGCAGCCAGAAGGTGTTCTCCAGCAACACATGCGCGCGCGCGCCGTACAGATCGGTCTGGGCGCGACTGGTGGCGGGGCCCCATAGGCTGCGCGTCCGCCGGAACGCCTCGCACCAGCCGCCCATCAACCGCGCGCGGATCGGGTCCTCGGTCGCGCGCAGATCGGACAGGACCGCGAAGGCGCGTTCCTCGCCGCGCTCGATCCGCGCCAGCCGTGCCATGTTGAGCGCGAGGTAGCGGCGCACCCGCTCTTCCGGCGTCGGTGCCTCCAGCGCCGCGTCGAGCATCACCAGCAGGTAATCCAGCGTATATTCGAACGCCGCGGCGGCTAGGTCCTCCTTGCGCTTGAAATAATAGGTCACGCTGGTGGTGTTCAGCCCGACGCGCCGCGCGACGTCGGCGAAGGTCATGCCCTTGGCGCTTTGTTCGTTGATCGCTTCGGCCGCCGCCGCCAATATGGCATCGCGCTTCGCCCGGAACCGCTTGGTCCCGGCCGCTTCGTCCTCGATCGTCGCGCGCCCCTCCATTGTCTCCACCGTATCAGCTTCGTTTAGAAGAAACAGTGTTTTCTTGGAAGCCCGCGACTGCCCGGAAACGCTCCGTCATCGGGCGGATCGGAACACTTTACCGAAGATGCGGTACGGTCTAAGCGGACGCCCGACAGACGAGAATCCTGGCATGGAGAGACCCGGTGGACTTCACACTCAGCGAACGCGAGACCTATTTCCGTGACCGGGTAAAGGCGTTCATCGACACCGAGATCCGCCCGCGCCAGGGCGAGTACGACCAGCAGTCGCACGAGGGCGACCGCTGGAAGGTGATCCCGGTGATCGAGGAGGTCAAGGCGAAGGCCAAGGCCGCGGGGCTGTGGAATTTCTTCATGCCGCCGCATTCGGGCCAGACGCATGTCGACGACAGCTTCGAATTCGAGGGTACGCAGCTGACCAACCTCGAATATGCTCTGTGCGCCGAGGAGATGGGCAAGGTCGGCTGGGCCAGCGAATGCTTCAACTGCTCCGCGCCCGACACCGGGAACATGGAGGTCTTCCACCGCTACGGCACGCGCGAGCAGAAGGAACGGTGGCTGAAGCCGCTGATGAACGGCGACATCCGCTCCGCCTTCCTGATGACCGAGCCCGCGGTCGCATCGTCGGACGCGACCAATATCGAGACGTCGATGGTCCGCGACGGCGATCACTACGTCATCAACGGCACCAAATGGTGGTCGTCGGGCGTCGGCGATCCGCGCTGCGAGATCGCCATCACGATGGGCAAGACCAGCTTCGAAGGGTCGCGCCACCAGCAGCAGTCGCAGATACTGGTCCCGCTCGACGCGCCCGGCGTCACGATCAAGCGGATGCTGTCGGTCTATGGCTACGATCATGCGCCGCACGGGCATGGCGAGGTCGTGCTGGAGAATGTCCGCGTGCCCGTCGAGAACGTCCTGCTCGGCGAAGGCCGCGGGTTCGAGATCGCGCAGGGGCGGCTCGGGCCGGGCCGCATCCACCACTGCATGCGCACCATCGGTGTCGCGGAAACCGCGATCGAGGCGATGGCCAAGCGGCTGCTGAGCCGCGTCGCGTTCGGCAAGCGGATCGCGGACTTCTCGGTCTGGGAAGAACGCATCGCGACCGCGCGGATCGATATCGAGATGACCCGCCTGCTGTGCCTGAAGGCCGCGGACATGATGGACCGGGCGGGCAACAAGGCGGCGCAGCTCGAGATCTCGATGATCAAGGTGCAGGCGCCCAACATGGCGCTCCGCATCCTCGACGATGCGATCCAGGCGCATGGCGGCGGCGGCGTGTCGGGTGATTTCCGCCTGGCGCACGACTGGGCGGCGATGCGGACGTTGCGCTTCGCGGATGGTCCGGACGAGGTCCACAACCGCTCGATCGCGCGCAACGAATTTGGCAAGCACGGCGCGCGCAACAGCGACCGGGTGTCGAGCGGGGACATGGCCGTCAGCCGGTAGGAATGTCGTCACCCCGGACTTGCTCCGGGGTCCATCTCTCCACCTGTACAAAGCCGCGCGATGGACCCCGGAGCAAGTCCGGGGTGACGAAAGGGAAAAAGTGAAAGCCGCCGTTCTCTTCGAAGCCAAGACGCCCCTCTCGATCGAGGACGTGACCGTCGACAAACCCGCCGCGCACGAGGTGCTGATCCGCACCGTCGCGTGCGGGGTTTGTCGCAGCGATCTGCATTTCGTCGACGGCGCGTACCCGCACGCGCTACCCGGCATTCCGGGCCACGAAGCGGCGGGCGTCGTCGAGGCGGTGGGGGACGAGGTTTCGACGGTGAAGGTCGGCGATCACGTGGTGACCTGCCTGTCGGCGTTCTGCGGCCACTGCGAGTTCTGCGTCACCGGGCGGATGTCGCTGTGCATCAGCTCCAGCATCAAGCGGCCCAAGGGGTCGGCGCCGCGGCTGATGCTGGCCGGCAAGCCGATCGCGCAGATGCTGAACCTCAGCGCCTATGCCGAGATGATGCTCGTCCACGAACATGCCTGCGTCGCGATCGACCGCGACATGCCTATGGACCGTGCGGCGCTGCTCGGCTGCGCGGTGACGACGGGGGCGGGGGCGGTGTTCAACGCCGCCGCGATCGTGCCCGGCGAGACGGTGTGCATCGTCGGCTGCGGCGGCATCGGCCTCGCCGCGGTCAACGCCGCGAAGATCGCCGGCGCGGGCAAGATCATCGCGCTCGATCCCGTCGCCGAGAAGCGGGCGCTCGCCGAGAAGCTGGGCGCGACGCATGCGATCGACGCGCTGTCGGACACCGCGGCGGACGACGTCGTCGAGATCAGCCGCGGTGGCGTGCATCATGCGATCGAGGCGGTCGGCCGCGCGCAATCCGCCGCCACCGCGGTCAAGGTGCTCCGCCGCGGGGGCACCGCGACCATCCTGGGCATGATGCCGCTGGGCGAGAAGGTCGGCCTGTCCGCGCTCGACCTGCTCGCCGACAAGAAGCTGCAGGGCGCGCTGATGGGGCGCAACCATTTCCCCGTCGACATTCCGCGGCTGGTCGATTTCTACCTGCGCGGGCTGCTCGATCTCGACAGTATCATCGCGGACCGGATGCCGCTGGAGCGGATCAACGATGCGTTCGACGAGCTTCGCAAGGGCGACACGACGCGCAGCGTGATCACGTTCGGATGATCGGCCGTCCCTCCTTCGTCACCCCGGCCTTGAGCCGGGGCCCCGCTTCTTCTTCCTGTCGCCGAGGTAGCGGGATCCCGGGTCAAGCCCGGGATGACGAGCATGGAGGTCGATCATGACGGGCGAGATCAAGACCATCCCCGCCGAGGGCAAGGACCGGCTCGACGAGGCGAAGCTGACCGCGTGGATGGAGGCGAACGTCGCCGGCTTCACCGGTCCGCTGACCTACGCCAAGTTCGCGGGCGGCCAGTCGAACCCGACCTATCGCATCGACAGCCCCTCGGGCGCCTATGTCCTCCGCCGCAAGCCCTACGGCCCGCTGCTGCCCAGCGCGCATGCGGTCGACCGCGAATACCGGCTGATCGCGGGGCTGCACCCGACCGGTTTTCCCGTCGCCAAGCCGTACGGGCTGTGCACCGACGAGAGCGTCATCGGGGCGATGTTCTACGTCATGGGGCTCGCCGACGGGCGCAATCTATGGGACGGCACGCTGCCCGACTATGCGCCGGCCGAGCGCACAGCGATCTACAATATGATGTGCGACACGCTCGCCGATCTGCACAACGTCGATTACGCCGCGGCGGGATTGGGCGATTATGGCAAGCCGGGCAACTACTTCGCCCGACAGGTCGATCGCTGGACCAAGCAGTACCGGGCGGCCGAGACCGAGACGATGCCCGAGGTCGAACGGCTGATCGCGTTCCTGCCACGCACCGTACCCGAACAGACGCGGACGTCGATCGTCCACGGCGACTACCGGATCGACAACATGATCTTCGCGGCGACCGAGCCGAAGGTGATCGCGGTCCTCGACTGGGAATTGTCGACGCTCGGCGATCCGCTCGCGGATTTCAGCTATTTCCTGATGAGCTGGGTGACCGAGCCCGAGGGCCGCTCGGGCGTGCTCGGCCATACCGGGCCGGCGACGGGCATCCCCACCATCGAGGACATGACGCGGCGGTACTGCGCGCGGACGGGGCGCGACGGCGTGCCCGACCTGAACTGGTATTTCGCGTACAACCTCTTCCGCCTGACGGGGATCGTCCAGGGGATCAAGAAGCGGATCGTCGCGGGGACGGCCTCCAGCGCGCAGGCGGAGAAGTCCGCGGCGGGGGTGTACCGGCTGGCGGCGGCGTCGTGGCGGTTCGCGGAGATGGCGGGGGCTTGAGTGTCGTTCCCCTCCCGCTTGCGGGAGGGGTTAGGGGTGGGCGCTCGCTCACCTCCAGCAATACCGTTTGCGGCAGGCGGGGCGCCCACCCCCAGCCCTCCCGCAAGCGGGAGCGGAGAAGCAGATGAGCCAATTCGACCTGACCGGCAAAGTCGCCATCATCACCGGTTCCACCCGCGGGATCGGCATGGCCGCCGCCTATGAAATGGCCGAACACGGCGCGAAGATCGTCATTTCCAGCCGCAAACAGGATGCGTGCGACGCCGTCGCCGCCGACCTGAACGGGAAGTATGGCGAGGGCACCGCGATCGCCGTCGCGGCCAGCATCTCGGACAAGGCAGCGCTCCAGCACCTCGTCGATGCAACCCGCGCCGCGTTCGGGCGGATCGACGTCCTCGTCTGCAACGCCGCATCGAACCCCTATTACGGTCCGCAAGCCGGGATCAGCGACGAACAGTTCCGCAAGGTGCTCGACAACAACATCGTCTCGAACCACTGGCTGATCGCCATGGTGGCGCCCGAGATGCGCGAGCGCAAGGAAGGGTCGATCGTCATCGTCTCGTCGATCGGCGGCTTGCGCGGCACGCCGACGATCGGCGCCTATGCGATATCCAAGGCGGCGGACATGCAGCTGGCGCGCAACTTGGCGCACGAGTTCGGCGGCGACAATGTCCGGGTGAACTGCATCGCGCCGGGCCTGATCAAGACCGATTTTGCCAAGGCGCTGTGGGAGGACGAGAAGGCCGTCACCGCCCGCAACCGGGCGACGCCGCTCGGCCGGATCGGCGAAGCGCACGAGATCGCAGGGGCCGTGGTATTCCTGGCGTCGGCGGCGAGCAGCTACATGACCGGGCAGACGATCGTGGTCGATGGCGGCGTGACGATCTAGGGATTTGACCCCGCCGCCGTCACCCCAGCGAAGGCTGGGGTCTCAAGCCGCATGACACCCCAGCCTTCGCTGGGGTGACGGAATCGGGGGCGGGGCGACTTGAATTACGGAGAGAGAAACATGCGCTTCACCGACAAATCGATCATCGTCACCGGCGCCGGCTCCGGCATCGGCCGCGCCGCCGCACGCCAGTTCGCGGCGGAGGGCGGCAAGGTCGTCGTCGCCGATTTGACCGAGGGTGCCGACGAGACCGCCCGGATGATCTCCGAGGCCGGCGGCACCGCGGTCGCGATCCGGATCGATGCGGGACTGGAGGAAGATGTCGCGCGCGCCGTCGCGCTGGCGACCGATCGGTTCGGCGGGCTCGACATCATGTTCGCGAACGCGGGAATTTCGGGGGGGATGGCGAACATCTTCGACACCGATGTCGCGCTGATCACCGAAGTGCTTCGCGTCAACCTGATCGGCCCCTTCCTGGCGATCAAGCATGCCGCGCCGAAGATCGCCGAGCGCGGTGGCGGCGCGATCGTCCTGACCGCCAGCGTAGCCGGCATCCGCTCGGGCGCGGGGTCGCCAGCGTATTCGGCGTCGAAGGCCGGGGTCATCAACCTGGCACAAGTCTCCGCGCAACAGCTGTCGGGATCGAACGTGCGGGTCAACGCGATCTGCCCTGGGCTTACCGAGACCGGCATGACCAAACCGACCTTCGACTATGCGCGCGATGCGGGGAAGATGGACCGGGTCGGCCGCCTGAACCCGCTTCGCCGCGGGGCGCAGCCCGAGGAACTGGCGGAGGTGGCGTTGTTTCTCGCTTCGGATGCGGCGAGTTACGTCAACGGCCAGGCGATCGCGGTCGACGGTGGGCTCTCGTCGAGCCATCCGGTGACGAAGCAGGACTATGGGCGGACGGCGGTTTAGCGCTGGAAAATGGAACCCACCCTTCCTTCGTCACCCCGGGCTCGACCCGGGGCCCCGCTTCTTCGGCGGCCATGAAGAAGCGGGGCCCCGGCTCAAGGCCGGGGTGACGGGGGGATAGGGGGCTTAAACCGAACTATACCCGCAACCGTATCAACCCCTCCTGCGCGACGCTCGCCACCAGCCGCCCGTCCGCCGCGAACACCTGCCCCCGGTTGAACCCGCGGGCATGCCCAGCCCAGGGGCTGTCGGTCGCATAGAGCAGCCACTCGTCCGCGCGGAACGGCTCGTGCAGCCAGATCGCATGATCCAGGCTCGCCGTCTGGAGGTTGTCGGTCAGCCAGTGGACCCCGTGCTCCAACGTGCAGGTGCCCAGCAGCGTCATGTCCGACGCATAGGCCAGGATGGCGCGGTGGAGCGCGGGATCGTCGCCGACGGGGGCGCAGACCCGGAACCAGCTATATTGCGGCGGCTGCTGCTTGGTGTCGCCGAACCAGGCGCGTGGGGAGACGGGACGGATCTCGATCGGGCGCGGCCGCGTCATGAAGGCGCGGTATTGCGCGGGCACGCGGTCGATCACCGCGAGCCGCAGCTCGCGCTCGGACTTCAACGTCTCCGGCCCCGGCACGTCGGGCATCGTATCCTGATGGTGCAGCCCTTCCTCCGCGGGCTGGAACGAGGCGGTCATGTTCAGGATCGGCACGCCGCGCTGCATCGCGATGACGCGGCGGTTGGCGAAGCTCCGCCCGTCGAAGTCGCGCACCACGCGGTAGATGATCGGGTGCGCCTCGTCCCCCGGTCGCATGAAATAGGCGTGGAGCGAATGCGCTGCCTTCGGTTCCCCCACCGACCGCTGCGCCGCCTGCAGCGCCTGCCCGATGACCTGCCCGCCGAACACGCGACCGGTGCCCCCCGGCTGCCGCGCGCCGCGGTAGAGGTCGGTGTCGATCTCCTCGACGTCTAGAAGGTCGACAAGGCCTTGGGCGAGGGTTTCGGTGGGGTCGGTCATGTCGCTCCTTCGATCCTCCCCGGGACGGGGAGGTGGCATGCGAAGCATGACGGAGGGGGCGGGCCGCGAGCGAGTCGCACGCGGCCCGCCCCCTCCACCGCTTCGCGGTCCCCCTCCCCGTGCCGGGGAGGATTGTTCAGTTCAATACCCCGCCGCGACCGCTAGCCGGTCGGCATGGAAATTCGCATCCCCGAACATCTCCGCCAGCACCCGCGCGCGCTTCATGAAGAAGCCGATGTCGTATTCGTCGGTCATGCCGATGCCGCCGTGCATCTGCACGCCCTCCTGCACCGCGAGC
>CAXTVB010000011.1:19643-22788 GCA_964247555.1 uncultured Sphingomonas sp.
ACCGCGGCGTCCGCCTTGTGCGATCCGGCGTCGAGCAACTGCTGCGCCTTGAGCACCCCCGCGCGCGCGACCTCCATCTCGCTGTAGAGATGCGCGGCGCGGTGCTGCAGCGCCTGGAAGCTGCCGATCAGCGTGCCGAACTGCTTGCGCTGCTTGAGATAGCCGACGGTCATGTCCATCGCCCCGCCGCCGACGCCCAGCAGTTCCGCCGACGCACCCGTTCGTCCCGCGCGAAGCAATCGGTCGAGCACGCCGCGCCCGGCATCGACCTCGCCGATCACCGCATCCGCATCCACCTCCACCCCCTCCAGCGACAGCCGGGCGGCAATGCTCGAATCGGCGAGCCGTTCGGCATTGGCGGTCAGACCGGCGGCGTCCTTCTCGATCGCGAACAGCGTGATTCCGTCCGTATCGCTGGCCGACCCGCCGGTGCGCGCCGCGACGATCAGCAGGTCGGCGACATGGCCGTGCGTCACGAACTGCTTGGCGCCCGTCAGCTTGAAGCCGTTGCCCGACCGTTCGGCCTTCATCGCCACCGTGTCGCGGTGCTTGGCGCCCTCGTCGATCGCCAGTGCGGCGACGGTATCGCCCGCGACGATGCCTGGAAACCAGCGATCCGCCGCCGCGGTGCTCTTCAGCGCTTCGACCGCCGCGACCGCCGTCGTGAGGAACGGGGAGGGGGACAGGTTGCGCCCGATCTCCTCCAGCACCACGCCCGCCTCGACATGCCCCATGCCGAGCCCGCCCTGGTCCTCGCCGACCAGGATGCCGGTGAAGCCCATCTCCGCGAACTGCTTCCACAGGTCGCGGCTGAAACCGGTCGCGTCCTTGTCGTCGCGCAGTTTGCGCATGTGGCTCACGGGGGCGGCGTCCGCGACGAAATCGCGGATCGTGTCCTGGAGGGTTGTCTGGTCTTCGGTCAGGTAGAGTGGCATCGTTTGAACTTTCGTCGTCGATCCCGCGATCCGTCACCCCAGCGAAGGCTGGGGTCTCGTGCGGCATGGGTACTTCGTTACCGGGAGACCCCAGCTTTCGCTGGGGTGACGGGTTTCCTGCGAATGCGGCCTACGCCCCCGGCAATTCCAAGATCCGCTTGGCGATGATGTTCAACTGAACCTCGCTCGTCCCGCCCTCGATCGAATTCGCCTTCGTCCGAAGCCAGGCGCGCGCGTCGCGGCCGCCGTCCGAGGCGTCGCTCTCCCATTCCAGCGAGTCCGATCCGCCCGCCGCCATCATCAGTTCGTAGCGGCTCTTGTTCAACTCGGTGCCGTAATATTTCATCATGCTCGGCTGCGCCGGATGCGCCTGGCCCGCCTTCAATTGGTCGATGAAGCGTTCGGACATCGCCCCGAACGCCTTCGCCCGCACCTCGAACATGGCGATCGCGCCGCGCAGCAGTGGGTCGGCGAGGCGGCCGTCATGGTCCAGCCCGACCGTCGCCAGCGCGCCCTCGATCAGCGGGTTGCCGCCCGTGGAGGCGAGGCCCATGCCCGAGATCATCTCGCGCTCATGCCCCAGCAGGTATTTCGCGACGTCCCAGCCCTTGTTCTCGTCGTGGATGCGGTTCTTCTTGGGCACCTTCACATCGTCGAAGAACGTCTCGCAGAACGGCGAATAGCCCGAGATCAGCAGGATCGGCTTGGTCGAGACGCCGGGCGACGCCATGTCGAACAGCACGAAGCTGATCCCGCCCTGCTTCGATTCCTTGCTGGTGCGCACCAGGCAGAAGATCCAGTCCGCCTTGTCGGCATAGCTGGTCCAGACCTTCTGGCCGTTGACGATGTAATGATCGCCCGCATCGTCCGCCGAGGTCGCGAGACTGGCGAGGTCGGATCCGGCATTGGGTTCGCTATACCCCTGGCACCAGCGAATCTCGCCGCGGGCGATCTTGGGCAGATGCTCCTGCTTCTGCTCCTCGGTGCCGTATTTCAGCAGCGCCGGCCCGAGCATCGAGATGCCGAAGCTGTTCAGCGGGTTGCGCGCGCGGATCGCCGCCATCTCCTCGCGCAGGACCTTGGTCTGCGCCGGGCTGAGGCCGCCGCCGCCATATTCGCTGGGCCAGTCGGGCACGGTCCAGCCCTTCGCGCCCATCGCATCCATCCAGCTCTTTTGCGCCGGGGTCAGCATGCTCTGGTCGCGGCCGCCCCAGATCGCGTCCTTTTCGGTGCGGATCGGTTCGCGCATCTCGGGCGGGCAGTTCGCCTCCAGCCAGGCGCGGGTTTCGGTGCGGAACGTATCGAGGTCTTGGGTCATCTACTTGCTCCAGACTAGGTCGTGCGCGGCGTGCGCGATGGCGATGGCTTTGTGGTCCTGATAGCGATCCGCGATCACCTGCACGCCGATCGGCAGGCCGTCGGCATCGACGCCGATCGGAACGCTGGTCGCGGGCAGGAGCGGGAAGGTCGCAAGGCCCGGCCAGGCGATCTGCGCGCCGAACGGGGTTGCGGTGCCGTCGATCGTCGCGATCCGCTGCGCGATCGGCGTGTCGTCATGCGCAAAGGCGGTCGTTCCCCAGGCCGGGGCGATGACCGCGTCATAGCTTTCGAACAGCCGGTGCCATGCCCGCCGACACACGGCCTGGCGATCCAGCAGCACCCGCATCGGCGTCGAGGGCGGACCAGCAGGTGAAGGCTCGCCACGCGCCATAGCGACCGCGAGGATGCGCATATAATCGGCCTGTTGCGCCTCCAGGTCGGGGAGGCGATCGCTCGACCGATCGACGCGTGCCCCGGCCGCTTCGAAGGCCGAACCGACGCGCTCGATCGCTTCGACGATGGCCTGCGATACCGCGGCGATCGGATGACGATGGATCAGCAGGATACGCCATTCGCCCGGCGCACGCGGCGCGGGTTTCGGAAGCGGCAGATCGGTCGTCAGATCCAGCAGCAGCGCAAGATCGTCCGGGTCGCGCGCCAGCGGGCCGACGACGTTGAGATTGGGCGAAGCGCCCTGGGTGCGAGGAAAGTAATGGCCGTCGGGATCGACAATGCCGAACGTCGGCTTGTGACCCCAGACACCGCAAAATGCCGCCGGGACGCGGATCGATCCGCCGATATCCGACCCGAACTCGATCGGCACGAACCCCGCCGCCAGCGCTGCCGCCGATCCGCCGGACGATCCGCCGCTGACGCGGTCGGGATCATGC
>CAXTVB010000012.1:0-21895 GCA_964247555.1 uncultured Sphingomonas sp.
GCCGCCCACTTCCTCGAACACGCGCGCCAGATGATGTTCGGGATGGTCGCCATAGCCCGAACAATATTCGCGCCACGCCTTCGCGACCCGGCGCGGCGTATCGACCAGCCCCTCGCGGTCGGGATCGTCGCCCGCCCAGCGAATCAGCGTTCGGATCGCGTCCGTCACCTCGGCGGGAACCGCGATGTCGTTCGCCGAGACCACCAGATCGCCATCGTCCGGTGAAGGCGGAACCATGCTCATCGCGTCGCCACCCCCATCTTAACGCTACGGCAAGTGATACCCACCAACCTATAAGTTCTAATTTGCAACTGTATCATTCCGGCAACTCCCAGCGCGTCCCGCGGATTTCCGCCAAAAAAGCGATTGACGCTTTTGTCATCTCGACGCAGTTTCACCATACTCGAATAACGAATTCCGTTGATCCGGCATCAGACCGGCCGCGGGAACAGAGGGGATGCTAGCATGAAGAAATTCGAACTGCTCGCCGCAACTGCGTTCATGGTGCTCGCGATTACTCCCGCGACCGCGCAGACGGCGGCTACGACGTCTGCGCAGGATACCGCGCCGACGAACGGACCGGGGCAGGAGGCGCCGACCGCGCCGGCCACGACGCAGAATGGCGACATCATCGTGACCGCTCAGCGCGTGTCGCAGCGGTTGCAGGACGTGCCGATCGCGATCAGTGCGTTCACCGCGCAGAATCTGGAAAAGCAGCAGATCGTCAATCCGCTGGCCCTGCAACAGTCGCTGCCGAACATCACCTTCACCAAGACGAACTTCACCACCTCCAGCTTCACGATCCGCGGCATCGGCGATCTGTGCACCGGCGCGACCTGCGATACCGCCACGGGTATCGCGGTCAACGACATGCCGTTGGTCACGACCCGCCTGTTCGAAAGCGAGTTCTTCGATCTTGAGCGGGTCGAGGTGCTGCGCGGGCCGCAGGGTACGTTGTTCGGGCGCAACGCGACCTCGGGCGTCGTGAACTTCATCACCGCCAAGCCCGATCTGTCGGGCATCCATGCCGCCGGCGAGTTCGAATATGGGAACTACGACAGCAAGCAGGTGAAGGGCATGTTCAACCTGCCGATCACCGACACGCTGGGTATCCGCGTCGCGGGGCTGTATCTCAACCGCGGCGGCTATACGCACAACCTGTACGACAATTCGAACATCGACGGCCGCGACCTGTATTCGATCCGCGGCACGCTGTCCTACGAGCCGACGTCGGATACGCGGATCGACCTGATCGGCTATTATTTCCACGAGAAGGACGATCGCAGCCGCATCCAGAAGCAGTTGTGCCACCGCGATCCGACCGGGATCCTGGGCTGCCTGCCCGACAATCTGCAATACCAGACCGCGAACGGCAACTCGACGTTGGCCGCGGTCCTATCGTCGCAGCAATTGTTCGCGGTGCAGGGCGGCGCGGCCGCGGGCGCGGCGCTCAGCCGGCTCGGCATCACGAACCTGTATGGGGCCGACACCTATGCCGGCATAGTCAACCCGGCGGACGTACGCACGGTCAACATCGACTATGACCCGACCTATTACGCCGAGGAAGAGCAGTACACCGCGAAGATCTTCCACGATTTCGGCAAGATCTCGATGAACTTCACCGGCGGCTACACCCGCAACGTCGTCGACAGCACGACCGACTATAACCTCGCCGTCGAAGCGCCCCTGACCAACAATCCGGGCCTGAACCTGCTGAATGCGGCGGGTCGTACGGGGGTTCCCTTCTACGGTATCTTCAACGGGGTGCGTCAGACGCTGATCCCCAACGGCACCGGCAGCCTGTGCCAGTCGGCGGCGGACCCGAACAATCTGGGCGTCTATGGCGGTGCTTCGCAAGGCTGCTTCCCCGAAAGCCTCGATTTCGACCGCTCGCGCCAGGTCAATCGGCAATATTCGGCCGAACTGCACGTGCAGAGTGCGTTCGACGGCCCGTTCAACTTCCTGTTGGGCGGCATCTATCTCGACAACAAATCGACCAATACCGATTATTTCGTCAATGCGTTCGGGCTCGATTATGCCTCGGGCATCCTGGGCACGATCAGCGCGTTCGGCAATGGCGCGCCAGCGGGCAACGGCTATTTCCTATCGACGCCCTTCTACCGCAACGCCGACGAGGAGTTCCGCCTGAAATCCTACGGCATCTTCGGCGAGACGTATCTGAAGTTCAACGACAAGCTGAAGCTGACGGTCGGCCTGCGCTACAACCACGATCAGAAGAACGACCAGGCGCGCAATACCGCTTTGAACGTGCTGACCCCGATCGGCGCGACCAGCATCACGCAGGGGCTGAACTATCCGACCGTCCCCGGTTCGACCGTCGATTTCGATCCGAACATCCCCGGGAACCAGGAATACAGCTTCGCGCAGGTCAGCTTCTCGCGGCTGACCGGTCGTGCAGTGCTGGATTACAAGATCAGCGAGAACAACCTGCTCTACATCTCCTACTCGCGCGGGTATAAATCGGGTGGTATCAACCCGCCGCTGCTCCCGCAGTTCAACGTATCAAGCACCTTCGCGCCCGAACAGGTGAACGCGTTCGAAATCGGATCGAAGAATACGTTCATGGGCGGGCAGCTGCGGCTGAATCTCACCGGCTTCTATTACCAGTACAAGCAGCTGCAGCTCAGCCGCATCGTCGCGCGCACCTCGGTGAACGACAATGTCGACGCGAACATCTACGGCGTCGAGGCGGAAGCGATCGTCAGCCCGATCCCGGCGTTCGTCGTCAACATGAACGCGAGCTACCTGCACACCAGCGTATCCAGCGACAAGTTCCTGGTGAACCCCCGCGACGTGTCCGCAGGCCGCAGCGACGCGGTCATCATCAAGGACATCACCAATGGATCGAACTGCGTCGTCATCCCGACGGGTGCGGGCGGCGCGGCGCTGACCAACGGTTATGTGACCGCAGTCAATAACGCGATCGGCCTACAGGCACCAACCGCCATTCCGACGGTGGCCGCCACTGGTGCGTTCGGCGTTTGCAGCGCGCTGGGAGGATCGGCTGGTACTGCGGCACAGAAGGCGCAGGCAGCTCTTTCCGGCGTTCAGGTTCTCGATGGTGTCGGCGTCGATATCCGGAGCAACCAGCTGCCCCAGGCACCGACCTACAAATTCTCCGTCGGGGCGCAGTATACGATCGACTTCGGCAACGGCTATTCGCTCGTACCGCGTGCCGATTTGAACTATACCGGCAACTTCTATGCCAGCATCTTCAACCAGAATGTCGACCGGGTTCAGGGATATTCGGTCATCAACGCACAGGTGCAGCTGAACGCGCGCGACGATCGCTTCTACGTCCGCGGCTTCGTGCAGAACCTGGCGAACAACAATGCGATCACCGGCCAATATGTGACCGACCAGTCCTCGGGGCTGTTCACGAACATCTTCACGCTGGAGCCGCGCCGCTACGGCGTGGCGGTCGGGTTCAAGTTCTGATGGATGCGGGCGTCGCGTGCCCGGGGGCTACCGCCCCGAGGCGCGACGACACGATACAGAGAGTGACAACCGCGAAAAGGCGGCGCAAAAGACGCTCACGTCTGTAAGGCGTGAGTCCGATAGGCCGGGTCCGCCGGCGACAACAGGAAGGAATGCGATGGCTACCACAACGAAAACGGGCGGCATTCACGCCCCGGTCCAGCCCTCTCCCGAGCTTGGCGCGATCGTCGGCAACGAAAAGCTGCCGCGCAGCCAGGTCATCAGCAAGGTCTGGGACTATATCAAGGCGCACAAGCTGCAGAACCCTGAGAACAAGCGCGAAATTCTCGCCGACGAGAAGCTGAAGAAGGTTTTCGGTCGCGACAAGTGCACCATGTTCGAGATGAACAAGTACATCTCGCAGCACGTGAAGGCCTGACCGGCCGGCGGGGGCGGCGCACCGCGCGCCCCCGCCATTTGGCGCCGCCCTTCGGCTCGGCGCTTTGTCGTAATCGGAACTGGTGCCCCCGGGTGGATTCGAACCACCGGCCTGCGGTTTAGGAAACCGTCGCTCTATCCGGCTGAGCTACGGGGACGTGTCCCATTCGTTACCGTGGAGGACGACGGGGAGCAATGGGGGAGCGACATTAGGGCCGATACGGACCTGATTTACGTATCCTCCTGTGGCGCACGATAGCCACTTTCCGGACCATCAGACCCGGTTGGCGGCGCTCAGCACCGCACGGACGCTGGCGGTCGCGATGTCGGTATCCAACCCGACCCCGAACACCGTCCGCCCGCCCGCGGTGCGGCATTCGACATAGGCGGCGGCCTGCGCATCCGCGCCGTGGCCGATCGCATGTTCGTTATAGTCGACGACATCGAGCACCGGCCCGGTACTTTCGCCGAGCGCTGCGACGACCCCCGATATCAGCCCATTGCCACGCCCGGCGATCGACCGTTCCTCGCCGTCCACCGCGACCCGGCCGACGAACAGCCGCTGGCCGGCGCTCCCGCTTTCCTCGTAATCGCGCAGGACGAAACGGTCGGTGGTGCGCGGCAGATAGGTCGCCTCGAACCGGCCCCAGATGTCCGCAGCGTTCAATTCGCGGCTGGTCTCGTCGGCGAGCGCCTGAACGTGGCGGCTGAAATCGGCCTGGAGCCGCTTGGGCAGCTTCAGCCCCTTGTCCTGTTCGATCACCCAGGCGACGCCGCCCTTGCCCGACTGCGAATTGACCCGGATCACCGCCTCGTAGCTGCGGCCGAGATCGGCGGGGTCGATCGGCAGATACGGCACTTCCCACAGCGTGTCGTTGCGCGCCGCCTGCGCGGTAAAGCCTTTCTTGATGGCGTCCTGGTGGCTGCCTGAAAAGGCGGTGAAGACCAGTTCGCCGGCATAGGGCGTGCGCGGATGGACGGGCAGGTTGGTGCAATAGGTCACGGTATTCACGACTGCATCGATGTCCGACAGGTCGAGCGCCGGATCGAGCCCTTGCGTGTACATGTTCAGCGCCAGCGTCACGAGATCGCAGTTGCCGGTGCGCTCGCCGTTGCCGAGCAGACAGCCCTCGACCCGGTCCGCGCCCGCCATCAGGCCCAGCTCCGCTGCGGCGACGCCGGTGCCGCGATCGTTGTGCGTGTGCAGGGAGAGCACCACGGCATCCCGGTTGCGGATATGCCGGCCGAACCATTCGATCTGGTCGGCATAGACATTGGGCGTCGCGCATTCGACGGTCGCAGGCAGGTTCAGGATCAGCGGCCGCTCGGGGGTCGGTTGGAGGACGTCCATTACCGCCTCGCAGACCTCGACCGAGAAATCGAGCTCGGCGGTGGAGAAGGTCTCCGGGCTATATTCGAACCGCCAGTCGGTGCCCGGGCGCTTCGCCGCCTCGTCGCGCAGTACTTTTGCGCCGTCGATCGCGATTTGCTTCACATCCGCTCGGCTCATGCCGAAGACGATGCTGCGCCACGCCGGGCTGACGGCGTTGTAGAGGTGGACGATCGCGGTCTTTGCGCCCTCCAGACTGGCGAAGCTGGTCTCGATCAGGTCGCGGCGCGATTGGGTCAGGACCTGGATCGTCACGTCGTCGGGAACGCGCTCCGATCGTACGAGCCCGGCGATGAAGTCGAATTCGGTCGCGCCCGCGCTCGGGAAGCCGACTTCGATTTCCTTCAGGCCGATCTTCACCAGCAGATCGAACAGCCGCGTCTTCTTCTCCGCGTCCATCGGATCGATCAGCGCCTGGTTGCCGTCGCGAAGATCGGTCGACAGCCAGCGGGGTGCCCTCGCGATCGTCTTCGACGGCCATTGTCGGTCGGGTAGGTCGATGGGCGGGAAGGGGCGGTATTTGGACGACGGATCGCGCAGCATGGCTCGGGTCTCTCGGCAAAATCGGGAGCGGCAAAAACCCTCAGGCGCGGAGTGCGGGGACGAGCCCTGCACGAACGAACGGCGCGCCTAAGGGCGCGTAAGTCGAAGAAGCGAGGGGCGGCGGTGCGTCACGGTCGCGTTGCTAGCCATGTATCGCAGCGTTTGTCCAGTACGATGACACCGTCGGAAGGTCATGGGCTTCCGACGGTGTATTCCCGCTTACTGCTTCTCGAAAGCGGCGTTGACGACAAGGACGGTCTCGTCCGACACCAGCGGCACGTATTTGCTCACGCCGAAGTCCGACCGCTTGATCGCGATCCGGCCGAGAAATCCGACCGATGCCTTCTTGCTCATGGGATTCGTCCCCGCGCCGAAGAAGCGCGCGTACAAGGTCACCGGCTTCGTCACGCCGTGCAGCGTGAGCGTACCCTCGATCATCGCCCCCGGCCCCCGGCTGCGGACCGCAGTCGATTTGAACACCGCGTCGGGATATTTCGCGGTGTCGAGCCAGTCGGCGCTGTTCAGTTCCTCGGTCAGCTTGCCGCTGGTGGTCTGAACGCTCTTGGTCGGGATGGTGACGGTGACCGTCGCGGCGTCGGGCTTGGCCGGATCGACGACCAGCGTACCGCTGCCGCCCGAGAAGGTCCCGGCGAACGGCGAGATCCCCATATGGCTGACGCTGAAGGTCACCTGCGTATGGTACGGCTCGACGGCATAGGTGCCGGCAGCGACGTCGGTGGGCGCCCCGGCGCCATGCAGTGGCTCCTGCATGCCGGTCTGTGCGGCGAGCGGAGCTGCCCCGGCGCAGGTTAGCGCAAGTGCGGCGGCGAAAGTCGTGGCGATGACGATACGCATATGATGGTCTCCCTATTGTCGGGCCGCAGCCTAGCCACCTTCGATCGCCGCCGTCACTGCGGAAATCGGCAATGCTGGGTTTCCGGTTGCGCGGCGTGGCACCCGCTGAGGCGCCGGCGCTTCGTTCCAGTCGCGGTCGCGGAGATTGGCGTTGGTCATGCCGCGCGACCGGAACCGCCCGGCGAGGAACTGGTAGAAGAACCAGTCCTTCAGCGCGAACGGCGTCGCGTGATACAGCAGCCGCTCGGACAACGTCCACCGGACATGCCCGTTCTGCCCGCGGCGCGCCGACGGCATGCAAAAATGATCCGCGCGGTAGCGCGACCGGCCGATCTTGTGGACCCGTTGCATCAGTTCGTGATCGTCGAGCACCCAGGGCCATGCCTCGCTCCGCGGCCCACCTGCCGCGCGCAAGGCATCGGTCCGGAAACACTGGCCGAACGTGCCAGTATGCGCTTGGCGCGGCATCAGCTTGCTGGCCAGCCGCTTGTGCTGCCGTCGCAGCCGAGCGGGTAGGCTGGCGGGTGCCGCATACAGATCGATCGCCATCGCCGCGACGACGCCCGGCAGCCGCAGCATTGCCTCGGCACGCGCCAGATAGTCGACCGGGTACCAGGTATCCGCGTTCCACAATGCGACGAGCGGCGTGTCGACCCGGTCGAACCCTGCCTTCAACGCATGGCTGGGCCCGGGCCGGCTTTCGCGTACGAACAGCACATCGATTTCGGGCGTCGCCGCCAGCAGCGACCGGCACAGCGCCTCCGACCCGTCGGTCGAGGCGTTGTCCACGAGGATCAACCGGAACGACACGCCGGCCTGCGCAACCGCGGCCGCGATCGTACGGCCTATGAAGGCGGTTTCGTTGTAATAGGGCACGACGATCGACCAGCGCGGCTTGCCACCATCGGTACGCACGCGTTCATTTCCTTCGCCACGAACCCCCGTTCGACGGGGCGATATATATTAGGTTTTCTGGCGGCGATATGTCGGAACCGTTACAAATCGCGATCTCTGAGCCCCTGCATTTCGCGAGCCGCCAGCCGCCACGACATAATTGCACAGTCTTGCGGCGACTTATCGGCAGTTTAGGTCCGTCTTTGCCGGCGAGAAGTAATTCTTTCATACCCCATCCAATCGGTGGAGTATGCTCGATGCCGGAAGGATCGACCATGCCTCTTAACCATCAGCCGATCGCAAAGCCCGCGAGATGAGCGTGTTCGCCGTCGCTTCGCAGGCAGCGCAGCCATCGCCGCTCAGCGAGACGGTCGATGCACTCGCA
Source organism: uncultured Sphingomonas sp. (assembly GCA_964247555.1). Taxonomy (GTDB): domain Bacteria; phylum Pseudomonadota; class Alphaproteobacteria; order Sphingomonadales; family Sphingomonadaceae; genus Sphingomonas. The sequence goes on from CAXTVB010000012.1 coordinate 7,944, forward strand.
GCCGCGCGGCGCGCCTCGGGGGTACGGAAGGACGAGGGTAGGGACATCGAAAGCTTCCCGTCGCGCGGGATCGTCGCCGGGATACTCGATCTGCTGTTCGCCGCGATCTATCCGCGGCGGATGGGGCAGTTTCGCGGCACCGCTGCGGCGGAGAATGTGTTCGTTGCCGCAAAGTTGTTGAGCGCGTTGACGGAGCTGGAACGGCAAGTCGCCGCCGAATTCCTGTATTGGCAGCATGAAGCCAGCCGCCCATTCGAAGACGATCAGGCCGCGACCTTGGTCCGCCTCTTCGGCGCGACGCTGGCCGATATCCGGTGCCTGGTCGATAGCGACGTGGAGGTCGCGTTCCTGGCGGACCCGGCGGCGCGCAGCGTCGACGAGGTGCTGGTCTGCTATCCCGGCGTGATCGCGAGCCTCCACCACCGCGTCGCGCATCAGCTGGATTCGTTGGGTGCGCCGATCGTCGCGCGGATCATCTCCGAATTGGCGAACGAGCGGACCGGCATCGATATTCACCCGGGCGCGAAGATCGGGTCGCATTTCTTCATCGATCACGGGACAGGCGTGGTGATCGGCCAGACGGCCGTTATCGGCCAGGGCGTTCGGCTGTATCAGCATGTGACGCTCGGGGCGGGATCGGCGTTCGAGTCCACCGCAGTGTCTGCGGGTCGCCACGCGCGGCACCCGATCATCGGCGACGGTGTAGTGATCTATGCCGGCGCCACCATCCTAGGCCCGGTCCGGATCGGCGACCGGGCGACGATCGGCGGCAATGTCTGGCTGTTGTCCGACGTCGCACCTGATACGGTCGTCGTCCAGCCGGAGGCGATCCGGCTGTCTGCCGACGACGGCCTCGCGCTACGCGACGCACTCGAACGGCGCGGAGAGCGATGATGGCGGAGGGACGGCCGATCGTCGGACTGCTCTGCTGCAACGAAGTCGCCGGCCGCGCGGTGCAGGTGGTCGCCAGCCGTTTCCTGGAGCCTTTGTCCACCCTAGCCGCGGCGACGGTGTTGCTTGTCCCGACCAGCAGCGACGCCGCCGATATCGCTGCGATCGCGCAGATCCTCGATGGACTGCTGCTGACCGGATCGCGGTCGAATGTCGATGCGCGCCGCTATGGCGGGTACTCCGGAGTCGGGCCGCAGACGCTGGACGAAGCGCGCGACGAGGTGGCTCTGGCGCTTGCCGGACGCATGATCGAAGCGGGCAAGCCCGTCTATGGCGTCTGCCGCGGCCTGCAGGAACTCAACGTCCTGTTCGGCGGTACGCTGTCCAGCGAACGATGCGCGGGCCGGCATCATCTGGGGTCGTGGGACGCCGATTATGACCGGATGTTCGATCTTCGCCACGACGTGCTGCTGACCGACGGCGGCACCTTGTCGACCGCGACCAAGGCACGCCGACTGACGGTCAATTCGGTGCACGAGCAGGGCATCGACCAGCTTGGCGGCGGTTTGTCGATCGAGGCGATGGCGAGCGAGGACGGTCTGATCGAGGCCATATCCGCACGCCCCTGCGGTGCCGACGTGCTGGCCGTTCAATGGCACCCCGAATGGGATGTCGATCGGTCCGCGGGTAGCCGCGCCTTCTTCTCGTTGCTTGGCATGGCGCTTCGCCGGAGCGCCGACGTGCGGGGCCGCCAGCGCCGCGCCATCCCCTTCCTGCGTTCGCCGACCGCGACCACCGCGTCGCTGCGCGGGCACTGATGTTCTCAACCAAGGAGCCTATGAACATGAAGACATTGCTTGCCGTCACCCCGTTTCTGCTGATCGCGGCGCTGCCGCTGGCTGCTTGCAGCAAGTCCGACCCGGACACCAATTCCGCGACGTCCAATTACGAGTTGTCGAACGACGAGGGGGCGGCCGATGCAAACGTCAGCGACAGCATTTTGAATTCGGAGAGCGCCCCGGTAGACAATAGCGCCACGGACAATGCGACGGTGCCGGCGACCAACGCGCAATAGGCCTTTCCACCCGATACGCAGGCGAAGTGAAGCTCCCTGACGTACCCTAGGCCCGGCGGCTCCCCTCTTTACCGCCGGGCCTTTTTTTTCACGGTGAAGTTCAGTTCTTCGCCTTGTCGACCAGTGCGTTCTTGCCGATCCATGGCATCATCGCGCGCAGTTCCGCCCCGACCTTCTCGATCGGATGTGCCGCTGCCGCCTTGCGCGCCGCCTTCAGCTCGGGCTGGCCGGCACGGTTGTCGAGGACGAAGTTCTTCACGAAGCGACCGCCCTGGATGTCGGCGAGGACGCGCTTCATCTCGGCCTTGGTCTCGCTGGTGATGATCCGTGGGCCGGTGGTGATGTCGCCATATTCCGCGGTGTTCGAAATCGAATAGCGCATGTTGGCGATGCCGCCTTCGTAGATCAGGTCCACGATCAGCTTCACCTCGTGCAGGCATTCGAAATACGCCATCTCCGGCGCGTAGCCGGCCTCGGTGAGCGTCTCGAACCCGGCCTGGATCAGGTGGGTCAGGCCGCCGCACAGGACCGCCTGCTCGCCGAAGAGGTCGGTCTCGCATTCCTCGCGGAAGCTGGTCTCGATCACGCCCGATCGCCCGCCACCGACACCCGATGCATAGGCGAGCGCGATGTCGTGCGCGTTGCCGCTGGCATCCTTCTCGACCGCGATCAGGCAGGGGACGCCGCCGCCGCGGACATATTCGCTGCGCACGGTATGGCCCGGGCCCTTGGGCGCGATCATGATCACGTCGAGGTCGGCGCGCGGCTCGATCAGCCCGAAATGGACGTTGAGCCCGTGCGCGAAGGCGAGTGCCGCGCCCTGCTTCATATGTTCGTGATACGCGTCTGCGTAGATCGCGGCCTGATGCTCGTCGGGGGCGAGGAACATGACGATGTCCGCCCATTTTGCGGCGTCCTCGTTCGACTTCACCGCGAAGCCGGCGTCGATCGCCTTCTTCGCGGTGGCCGATCCGTCGCGGAGCGCGATTGCGACGTCCTTGACGCCACTGTCGCGCAGGTTCTGTGCATGGGCGTGCCCCTGCGATCCATAGCCGACGATCGCGATCCTCTTGTCGGTGATGAGGTTTAGATCGGCGTCGCGATCGTAATAGACACGCATTTGGATGTTCCTTCTAGCTGTCGTCATCCCGGGCTCGTCCCGGGATCCAGAGCCACGAACGGTGTCGCTGGTTGCCCTGGATCCCGGGACGAACCCGGGATGACGGAGTGATGATCAAGCCGCTTCGCGTCCCCTGGCGATCGCGACGATGCCGGTCCGGGCGACTTCGACAAGGCCGACTTCGGCCATCAGTTCGACGAATGTGTCGATCTTGTCGCGCCCGCCCGTCACCTCGAACACGAAACTCGATGTCGTCGCGTCCAACACCCGTGCCCGGTAAACCTCTGCAAGGCGCAGCGCCTCGATCCGGTGGTCACCCGTGCCAGCGACCTTGACCAGCGCCAACTCGCGTTCGACATGCGGGCCGGCGGTGGTCAGGTCGGTGACGGTGTGGACGGGGATCAGCCGGTCGAGCTGCGCAACGATCTGCTCCAGCACCGACGGGGACGCGCTGGTCACGATCGTGATCCGGCTGACCGCCTTGTCCGCGGTGACCTCGCTGACCGTCAGGCTCTCGATATTATAGCCGCGCGCGGTGAACAGCCCGGCGATGCGCGCCAGGATTCCGGGCTCGTTGTCGACCACGACCGCGAGCGTGTGCCGCTCGGCCTTTTCCTGCGTGATGTGCATGGGTCTAGACCAGCGCCTTCGCTTCGTCGTCCATCGTGCCCGACACCTCGTTCGCCTGGAGGATCATGTCGGTATGCGCCGCGCCGCTCGGGATCATCGGGAAGCAGTTGGCAAGCTGCGTGACGCGGCAGTCGACGATCACCGGGCCGTCATGTGCGAGCATGTTCGCGATCCCGTCGTCGAGTTCGCCGGGTGCCGAGATGCGGATGCCCTTCCAGCCATAGGCTTCGCCCAGCTTCACGAAATCGGGCAGGCTGTCGGAATAGCTTTCCGCATAGCGGCTCTCATAGGTCAGTTCCTGCCACTGCCGGACCATGCCCATATATTCGTTGTTCAGGATGAAGATCTTGACCGGCAGCCGGTACTGCGTCGCGGTGGCCAGTTCCTGGATGTTCATCTGGATCGACGCTTCGCCGGCGATATCGATCACCAGCGCACCCGGATTGCCCAGCTGCGCGCCGATCGCGGCGGGCAGGCCGTAGCCCATCGTGCCGAGGCCGCCGCTCGTCAGCCATTTGTTGGGCAGTTCGAAGCCGAAATGCTGCGCGGCCCACATCTGGTGCTGGCCGACCTCGGTCGTGATGATCGGGTTGCGGGCATGGGTCGCCTCCCACAGCGTGCGGACCGCGCGTTGCGGCATGATCGCCGTGCCGTCCTCCGGGAAATCGAGGCAGCCGCGCGCGCGCCAGCCGGCGATGCGGTTCCACCAGTCGCCGGTGTCGGGCTTCGGGTGCTGGCGGCTCTTCCAGATCCGCACCGCATCCTCCAGCGCATGGCCGACATCCGCCACGATCGGCAGGTCGATCCGCACCGTCTTGTTGATCGACGAACGATCGATATCGACATGCACCTTGCGGCTGTTCGGGCTGAACGCATCGAGCCGCCCGGTCACGCGGTCGTCGAACCGGCTGCCCAGCGCGACGACGAGATCGGCCTGGTTCATCGCCATGTTCGCCTCGTACGTGCCGTGCATGCCGAGCATGCCGAGCCATTGCGGGCTCGACGCGGGGAAGGCGCCGAGGCCCATCAGCGTCGAGGTGACGGGCGCGCCGGTCAGCCGGGCGAGTTCGCGCAGCAACTGGCTCGCGCCCGGACCCGAGTTGATGACACCGCCGCCGGTGTACAGGATCGGGCGCTCCGCGGCGGCGAGCATGTCGACCAGCTGCTCGATCGCGCTGCGATCCGCCTTCACCTGCGGGCGATACGTCTTGTGCTGGATCGGGCCCGGCTTCGCGTAGCGGGCGGTTGCGACCTGCACGTCCTTGGGGATATCGACGACGACCGGGCCGGGGCGGCCGGAGGTCGCGATGTGAAACGCTTCGTGGATCACGCTGCCGAGCCGCGCGGGATCCTTCACCAGGTAATTGTGCTTGGTGCAGTGGCGCGTGATGCCGACCGTGTCGGCCTCCTGGAACGCGTCGGTGCCGATCAGCGCGGTCGGCACCTGGCCGGTGATGACGACCATCGGGATCGAATCCATCAGCGCGTCGGTGATCCCGGTCACCGCGTTGGTCGCGCCGGGGCCGCTCGTCACCAACACGACGCCGGGCTTGCCGGTGGATCGCGCATAGCCTTCGGCGGCATGCGTCGCGGCCTGTTCGTGGCGGACGAGGATGTGGCGAAGGCGCCCGCCCGCGGCGTTATGGCGGAACAACGCGTCGTAGATCGGCAGGACCGCACCGCCCGGATAGCCGAAGACGATCTCCACGCCGAGATCGACGAGCGCCTCGACCAGGATATCGGCGCCACTGCGTTCCGTCACGATATTGCTCCAAAGATGGCGAACGTTGTCCAGAGCCAGCGCGCTAGCCGTCAAAAAATGTCCCGTCAACCATCAATCTAGCAATAAAAGATCAACAACGCCGTTATTATCGTTGTTTTCTGTCGATCTAAGCCACCCAGCGGGTGTTTGATTGCGGAACCACGTGGCCTGGCGCTTGGCATAGCGCCGCGTATCCTGTTGAAGCGACGCGAGGACTTCGCCCTCGGACAGCGCGCCCGCGCGCATCCGGCCGATCGCCGCCACGCCGATGGCGCGTCGGACCGGGGCGGCGGGGGCGATGTCCGGGCGCGCGAGCAACGCCGCGACTTCCGCGATCGCGCCCTCGGCCATCATCGCCGCCGCCCGCGCGTCGATCCGTTGGGCGAGCAGCGCGCGATCGGGCAGCAGCACGACGGCGCGCAGATCGATCGCATCGCCGATTCCGCCGACGCGCTCCGCCTGCCACGCCGCGAGCGGTCGCCCGGTCGATCGCACGACCTCCAGCGCGCGTGCGACCCGCGTCGTGTCGGCCGCGGCGAGGCGGACGCCGGCGGCCGCGTCCTCGACCATCAGCAGCGCATGCGCATCGGCGACGGGCAGCGCGCGCACCGCGTCGCGGATCGCGGGGTCGATCGCCGGCACCGGCGCGATGCCGTCCAGCAATGTGCGCAGATACAGGCCCGTGCCGCCGACCAGTACCGGCAGCCGCCCAGCCATGACGGTTTCGGCGATGACGCCGCGGGCTTCTGCCGCCCAGCGCGCCGCGGAATAGGCTTGGTCCGCACCGTCGACATGCCCGAACAGTCGGTGCGGCACATGGGCTTCGTCGGCGGGGGAGGGGCGGGCGGTGAGGATGCGCAGGTCGCGGTAGACCTGGCTGGCATCCGCATTGACGACGACCCCGCCCGCGCGCTCCGCCACCGCGATCGCCAGCGCGGACTTGCCGCTCGCGGTCGGCCCTGCGATGAGCGCGACCCTGGGGAGATTGGCCTTGTTCATTGCTACGCTGATAGCATCGGAATCGCTTCCGGCAGGCGATTTGTCGGCGGCGGGCGACCGCCTCGCCGCTGCGGGCTGCGCGCCGGGCGAAACCGCCTGGATCGACGCGGGCCTGGCCGCCGATATCGCCTTTGCGAGCGATCCCGCCGCGGCGCGGTCGGCGCTGGAGCAGGCGTTCGCCGGTGTCGATATCGTCGTCCAGCCGGCCGCGGGGCGCGCCAAGAGGCTGCTGATCGCCGACATGGATTCCACCATGATTACCGTCGAGTGCATCGACGAGCTCGCGGATTATGCGGGCATCAAACCGCAGGTGGCCGCGGTGACGGAGGCGGCGATGCGCGGCGAACTGGACTTCGCGGCCGCGCTCGACGCGCGCGTGGGGCTGCTGGCGGGGCTGGACGATGCGGTGATCGACCGCTGCCTGGCGGAGCGGGTGCGGATCATGCCGGGCGCCATCGCTCTGGTCCGGACGATGAAGGCGCGGGGGTGCCGGACGGTCCTGGTATCCGGCGGATTCACGCGGTTCGCCGGGCCGGTCGGCGAACGGATCGGGTTCGACCGGACGATCGCGAATGCGTTGCTGATCGCCGATGGGCGGCTGACGGGGGCGGTCGCGAAGCCGATCGTCGATTCGGGGACGAAGGCGCGAACGCTGGTGGAGGAGCGGGATGCTTTAGCGATCGATGTGGAGACGACGATGGCGGTTGGGGACGGAGCCAACGACCTGGCGATGATCGCGCTGGCGGGGTTGGGGGTGGCGTATCATGCCAAGCCGATCGTGGCGGCAGCGGCCGGAGCGCGGGTCGATCATGGCGATCTGTCCGCGCTGTTATATGCGCAAGGGATCGCGCGTGCGGATTGGGTCCGGGTGGATTAGGCTTCAGCGGCACCTGGGTCCGGGTAGATTAGGCTTCAGCGGCACCGTTTTCCTGCGAACGCAGGAACCCAGGGTAACGATCGTCACCGCCCGCGATCCTGGGCTTCTGCTTTCGCAGGAGAACGGATTCGCCGTTCTCCCTCCGTCACCCCAGGCTTGTCCCGAGGTCCATCGTGCCGCGAATACCTAGGTTGGGGATGCGCGGCACGATGGATGCCGGGACGAGCCCGGCATGACGGAGTGTTTGGTCGTCGATCTGCGCACGGCGTTGCAAATTCCATCCGTTACCCCGGCCTTGAGCCCGGGTTGGGCCCGGGGTGACGGCCAGGAAGGGTCAGATGCTTAAGGCGCCACGACCACGCACGCCGTCCCTGCCGCGGCGCACGCCCGCTGCGCCTCCGCCTTGCTTGCAAAGCCGCCGGCCAGCAGGCGGGTCACTGCGCCCGACTTGACGTAGGACGGCTCGGCCCCCGCCATATGACCGCGCACCTTCGTCCACAGCGCCTCCGCATTCCCATGATCGCGGAACGCGCCCAGCTGCACGCGCCAGCCGGCGCGCGACGGTTCGGCACGGGTCGGCGCGGGGCGCGGAGCGGTGGCGGCGACGGTCGGGCCGGGGCGGACGGGTGGGCGGACCGGTGGGCGGACGGGGGGCATGACGCGCGAGGGCGGCACCTCGGTGGGGCGCACCGCGGGACGGGTCGCCGCCAGCGTCGGACCCTGCGACGGGTGCGGCATCGCGCCGGCCTGCGCGGCATATTGCTGGGCGAGGGCGGTGCCCTTTTCGCGATCGGCGGGGGAGATATACTGGTCCATCTGCGCCAGAGTCTCCGATGCGGAGGGCAGGCCTTGCGCGGAGGCCCGGGTCATCAGCGCATAGGCGCGCGGATAGTCGCGGCCCAAGCCGTCCCCGTTGAACAGCATCGTACCGAGCACCAGCTGCGCCCGCGGTTCGCCGCGCGCTACCGATTTCTCGAGCCAGGGCACCGCGTCGGACAGCTTGTGGTCCTGGTACAGCGCCAGCCCGTAATTATCCTGCGCCTGCAGATGCCCCTGCGTCGCGGCTTTCCGGAACCAGCCTTCCGCCTGTGCGGGATCGAGCGGTACGCCGCGGCCGAGCTTGTACGCCTGGCCCAGATTGAACTGCGCATCCGCGTCGCCGGCGACCGCGGGGCCGCGCCATTGATCGACAGCCGCCTTGTAGTCGCCGCGGCTCCACGCATCGACGCCGCTCTTCACGTCCGCCATCGCAGGTATCGCGACCGCCCATGCCGCCACGCCCATCGCCGTAAGAATGACCTTGCGCATCGATCCACCCCAAACGTCCTAACCGACGTTCACCATGCCGATATTCGCCGCGATTGGCAAAGGATGCATCGACTTGGGCGCACGCCGTTAACCGGTTCTTAGGCGTCCGCGTGTCAGGCAAGCGGCTGGGAAACCGGGAGGTTCGAGGGGTCTATGCGCGTTCTCGCGATGGCATCGCAAAAAGGTGGGTCGGGTAAGACGACCCTGTCCGGTCATCTGGCCGTACAGGCGCAACGCGCGGGGGCCGGGCCGGTCGTGCTGATCGACATCGATCCGCAAGGATCGCTGTCCGATTGGTGGAACGAGCGCCAGACCGAATATCCCGCGTTCGCGCAGACCACGGTCGCGCGGCTCGCCGCGGATCTGGAGGCGTTGCGCGGACAAGGCTTCAAGCTGGCGGTCATCGATACGCCGCCCGCCATCACGATGGCGATCCAGAGCGTGATCCAGGTCGCCGAACTGGTCGTCATCCCGACGCGTCCCAGCCCGCACGACCTGCGCGCCGTGGGTGCGACGGTCGATCTGTGCGACCGCGCCGGCAAGGCCGCGATCTTCGTCGTCAACGCCGCCACGCCGAAGGCGCGCATCACCGCGGATGCCGCGGTCGCGCTTTCGCAGCACGGCACCGTCGCGCCGATCACGATCCATCACCGCGTCGACTTCGCCGCGTCCATGATCGACGGGCGCACCGTCATGGAGGTCGATCCCGCCAGCAAGTCGGCCGCCGAAGTCACCGCCTTGTGGGACTATATCGCCGACCGGCTGGAAAAGAATTTTCGCCGCACCGTCTTCAGCGTTCCCAATGCCGCGCCCGGTTACGGCGCGCGCGCCGCCGGGGGCGGCTTCGGTCGCCGGGTGGTCGCGTGATGGCAGGTCCATCGGCCGGCGGTCTCGCCACGCTGTCTTCGGGGTTGCTAGCGCGCAAGGGCCAGGCGCGGCCGGCGATGCGGTCGCAGGGTTTCGGCGGGTTCGTCGCACCGGCGCAGCCGCTGGACGATCTCGGCTGGAACGACATGGGCCATGCCGCCGGTCCGGCGGCCAAGGACATCGTCGCGCAGCATCTGGCGGGCGCAAGCGAGCCCGACTTGCCCGAAATCCCGCTGCCCGCGGTGCTGGTCGAACGCGCCGCGCTGGCGGCCGAGATCGCGCCCGCGGACCCGGTCGCGCCCGCGGGCCCGGTCGTCCAGGACGCCCCGACGGCGGTGAAGCCGGTATCGGTCGCCACCGCCACCCGCCTGCGCCGCGAAACCGCGCATGCGGGCAAAGCCGCCTTCACGCTTCGCCTCGATGCCGACCAGCATCTGCGGATGCGGTTGGCGAGTGCGATCACCAACCGGTCCGCCCAGGCGCTCGTCGCGCAGGCGCTGGACCAACTCCTGTCGACGCTGCCAGAGGTCGAGACCCTCGTCGCGCAGCTCCCCCCGGCCAAGCGCCGGACCAAGTGAGGACCTTCGCGATGAACACCCGCACGCTGCTGCCGATCGGCCTTTCCGCCTTGATGCTGGGGGGCGCCGCCGGTGGTTTCGGGATCGCTTCCGCAAGCGATCACGCCAGCACGGCGACCATCGATGCAGCCCGCGCCGACAAGGCGCTGGAACGCCACGACGGCGCGGCCGCGGTGGCGCTGGCCGAGAGCGCGGTCGCCGCCGCGCCGCGCAATGTCGATTACCGGGTGTTGCTGGCACAGAGCTATATTCAGGCGGGGCGCTTCGCGTCGGCGCGGCAGGCTTACGGCGACGTACTCCAGCTGTCGCCGACGAACGGCAAGGCCGCGCTGAATCAGGCGCTGGCGACGATCGCGACCGGCGACTGGCAGACGGCGCGGGCGCTGCTGACCGATCATGCCGACATCATCGCCGTCCGCGACCGCGGGCTCGCGCTCGCGCTGGCGGGCGATACCCAGGGGGCGGTCACGGTCCTGACCGCGCTCGTTCGATCGCCCGCAGCCGACGCGAAGGCGCGGCAGAACCTCGCGCTCAGCTTCGCGCTGGCCGGGCAGTGGCAGTCCGCGCGGCTGGTCGCGGGCATGGACCTGACGGGTGCGCAACTGGACGACCGCTTGCAGCAATGGGCCCGCTTCGCACAGCCCGCCGCCGCGTCCGATCAGGTCGCGAGCCTGCTCGGCGTGCATGCGGCGGTCGATAGCGGCCAGCCCGCCGCGCTCGCCCTGAACGCGCCGACCCCGGCGATGCCCGCGGTCGCGGTCGCGGCACCGGTCGCGGTGGTCGCAAGTTCGCCGGTCGAACCGCTTCCCGCCGCGCAGCCGGCGTTGGTCGCGGTCACGGCCGCCGGCCCGCTGCCCGGCCCGGTCCATGCCGGATTCACCTTCGGTCCGCGTGCCGAAGTCGTACAGCCCTTGCCCGTCGCGACGATCGCGGCGCGCAAGACCGCGACGAAGGTCGCGGTCGCGCGGGTTGCGGCTTCGACGGTCGCGAAGGGGCCGTTCGTCGTCCAGATCGGCGCGTTCGCCAATGCCGGCGTCGCCAAGGATGCCTGGGGTCGCGCGCGGCACACGCTGGGCGATCTGGGCACGCGCATCCCGCAGGGCATGACCTTCGCCGCGAAGACCGGCACCGTGTACCGCCTGTCGGTCGGCGGCTTCGCCCGCGCCGATGCGGATGCGCTGTGCAGCCGCTACCGTGCGCATGGCGGCGCGTGTTTCGTCCGCAAGGACGCGGGCGACCGCACCGCACAATGGCTTGGCAAGACGCAGGTCCAGCTGGCGTCGCGCTGAACCGGCGCGCTTCCGGCGGAACCGTTTGACCCTTGCGGCGTCTAGCCCGAGCCTCGCGTTGTCCGACGCGATATCACGGAGACGAACATATGGCCGCGAACCGCCTCGACATCGACAATTCGACGATCCTCGACAATGTGGAGGAGCAGCAGGTCGAATTCACCGCAGAGGTCGATGGCGACGATTACGAATTCGCGGTCCAATATGACGTGCTGGAGGCGCTGAGCGGCGACCGGCCGGATGCGGAGGACAATGCGGTCGACATGTTCAACCGCTTCATCGACCCGATCACCGACGCGTCGCTTGCGGCCTTGGCCCGCGATGACGATGCGACGCTGATCGTGGTGAGCGAGAACGACCTGGAATAGGACGGCTCAGCGCAAGGTCGCGCGCACCTGCCGCCTTGTCGCCTCGGCGACCGTGCCGAAGACCAGATGCGATGCCAGCGCATAGAGCTGGGTCTGTGCGTCGGTCTTCCACGGCGCGCTGCCCAGGCCGGCGGCGGGTACCGCGGTCAAGTCCAGCGCCGCGGCCACGCCGACGCCGAACGCGCCGCCATAACCGACCGCGACCTGCGGCCTGAACTCCGCGGCGATGCCGTATGCGATGCCCAGACCGGTGCCGAGCGCATAGTGTACGATCTGCCCGGCCAGCGGCTGATCGACCTTCTCGACCGGCGCGTCGGTGATGACGATCTTCACCTTGTCCGCGGCCTTCGCGGTCGCGGGTTCGCCCTCGTCCTCCGAACCCGCCACCCGCGAGACGATCGCCTGGAAGCGATCCATCGCGAACGATGCCAGGACGCCGGCAATCAATCCGGCGGTCGCGCCGCGGACGATTCTGGCGGCGGTGGTCGGCGTCTGGGGCATGCGGTCGGGTCCTTTGCGGATGGTCGTCCGCGTGCAACGGCCGAACCGCGCATTTGGTCGCGTCGCCGGTCAGGCAGGTTTCGACATCGCGCCGCCGCTCCAATAGGGTAGGGCGATGACCGTCGCCTCCACCCGCCGCATCCTCCTCGCCAGCCTGATCGGAACCTCGGTCGAGTTCTACGATTTCTACGTCTACGCCACCGCCGCCGCCTTGGTGTTCGGGCCGTTGTTCTTCCCGGCGTCCGATCCCGCGGTCCAACTGGTCGCATCCTATGCCAGTTTCGGGCTCGCCTTCTTCGCGCGGCCGCTGGGGGCGGCGGTGTTCGGGCATTTCGGCGATCGGCTGGGGCGCAAGTCGACCCTGGTGGCGTCGCTGATGCTGATGGGCGGATCGACCGTCGCGATCGCGTTCCTGCCGACCTACGCGCAGATCGGCTGGATCGCCCCGCTGCTGCTGTGCGTCCTGCGCTTCGGGCAGGGGTTGGGTCTGGGCGGCGAATGGGGCGGCGCGTCGCTGCTGGCGGTGGAGAATGCGCCGAGGGGCCAGGAGAATCGCTGGGGCATGTTCCCGCCGCTGGGTGCGCCGATCGGGTTCATCGCGGCGAACGGGTTCTTCCTGCTGCTGGGCACCACGCTGAGCGATCGGCAGTTCCGCGAATGGGGCTGGCGGCTGCCGTTCCTGGCGAGCGCGGTGCTGGTGCTGCTGGGGCTGTGGGTGCGACTGAAGCTGACCGAGACGCCCGCGTTTCGCGAAGCCGCGGCGCGCGATGCCCTGCCGAAGGTGCCGATCGCACTGCTGCTCCGCCGCCATCTGCGTGCGACGGTGGCGGGGACGCTGGGCGTCGTCGCCTGTTTCGCCTTGTTCTACCTCACGACCGCGTTCGCGCTCAGTTACGGGACGACGACGCTCGGCTATGGGCGGCAGGCGTTTCTCGGGCTCGAACTCGGGGCGATCCTGTTCCTCGCGGCGGGAGTCGTGCTGTCCTGCACGCTGGCGGACCGTACCGGCGCGACCGCGATGCTGCGCTGGGGCTTCGCCGGCTGCGTCGTCTCGGGGCTGCTGATGGGAGCGATGCTGGGATCGGGATCGGCGTGGATCGTGTTCGCCTGGCTGTCGCTGTCGCTGTTCGCGATGGGGTTCGCATATGGTCCGCTGGGCGGCTGGCTGCCGTCGCTGTTCGCGGCGGAGGTCCGTTATACGGGCGTGTCGATCGCCTTCAACCTGGGCGGGATCGTCGGCGGCGCGCTGGCGCCGATCGCGGCACAGGCGCTGGCGACCTATGGCGGGCTGCGGCTGGTCGGCGTGTATCTGGTGGCGGCAGGCATGCTGAGCCTGGGCGGCGTCGCGATGCTGGGACGGCTCCGGCCGGCCGAGTAGCCTTTGGACGGACCGGTCTTCGCAAACGCGAATTTAACCAAAGCATGGCATCCAAGCGCTTCAATTCGAATGGGTTCCGATGCTCCATACCGCTAGCGACACGGCCCGCACGGGCGCCGAGGATCCGGATCCGCCATCGGCGACGCGCAAGGCCCTGACCGATTCGGACTTCCGCATCCTGGCGGACAACCTGCCGGTGCTATGCTGGATCGCCGACGCCGATGGCGCGATCATCTGGTATAATCGCCGCTGGCACGATTACTGCGGCACGTCCCCTGCGGAAATGGAGGGCTGGGGATGGACCAAGGT
>CAXTVB010000013.1:0-21450 GCA_964247555.1 uncultured Sphingomonas sp.
GCCGACTCCAGTCGACCACCGGGACTCGCCGCCCTGCGCGCCGCCGCATCCTGGCGGTCGCACGCCATAAGCAGCAGCGGCAGTACGACGGGCAGCCACCTCATAGCCGGATCAATCGATCGCCCTCGACCCGGCGGTAGAAGCAACTGTCCGCGCCGGTATGGCAGGCGGGACCCGCGGGATCGACGATCAGCCACAGCGCATCCTGGTCGCAGTCGATGCGGATTTCGGAGACGCGCAGGACATTGCCGGAGGTCTCGCCCTTGCGCCACAACCGCGCCCGGCTGCGCGACCAGAAGGTCGCCTCACCGCTTTGCCGCGTGGCGGCGAGCGCGTCGGCATTCATGTGCGCGACCATCAGCAGCGCGCCGGTGCGATCAGTCACGACGGCAGTGACGAGGCCCGCGGCGTCGTATTTGGGGTCGAGGACGAGGGATGTTTCGCGCGGGTCTGTCATGGTGTCACCGTAGCCCTCCCGTCACCCCAGCGAAAGCTGGGGTCTACCCGCAACGAGAGCGATCGCTTGCAGCCTGAGACCCCAGCTTTCGCTGGGGTGACGGGTCTTAGGTCAATCCTTGCGAATCGCCTTCACCAGTTCGGCCTTCGACATCTTCGATCGTCCGGCGATCCCGATCTCGCGCGCTTCCTTCATAAGTTCGGCTTTGCTGCGAGCCTCCAGCGTGGTCCCGCGGTGATCGAGCGTACCTGCCGCTTTCGCATTGGAGATCCGCGCCGCTTTGGCTTTCGAGGCACCATCCTTGCGCAGGTCGTCGTACAGCTTGTCGTCCTTCACCGTCGGTCCGTGGTCTTTCGCCATCCGAGTGTCTCCTCTCAGCCTTCCAAAACAGGCGATGCGACGGATCGCTCCGGCCAACCATTACAAAAGCGCGACAAATGGGATGGGTCGACCTATATGGCGGGCGCCTCGCAAGTGGACCCCCCGCCCCATGCTGACCACGCACCCCTATGACGACGATACGCTGCACGAGGAGTGCGGCATCTTCGGCGTGTCCGGTAGCGAGGGCGCGGCCGCGCTCGTCGCGCTCGGTCTCCACGCGCTCCAGCACCGCGGCCAGGAGGCGGCGGGAATCACCAGCTTCGATGGCGCGCACTTCCATACCCACCGCGCGATGGGACATGTCGCCGGCAATTTCGACCGCGACGACGTCATCCGCGCGCTGCCCGGCACCGTCGCGTCGGGGCATGTCCGTTATTCCACGACGGGCGAGACCGCGCTTCGCAACGTGCAGCCGCTGTATGCCGACCTGTCGACCGGGGGCTTTGCGGTCGCGCATAACGGTAACATTTCCAATGCGATGAAACTGCGGCGCGATCTCGTCCGCCGCGGATCGATCTTCCAGTCCACGAGCGATACCGAAACGATCATCCACCTGGTCGCGACATCCAACTACCGCACGCTGATGGACCGCTTCATCGACGCGCTGAAGCAGATCGAAGGCGCCTATTCGTTGATCGTGATGACGCCGGAGGGCATGATCGCCTGCCGCGATCCGCTCGGCATCCGGCCGCTGGTCATGGGCCGGCTCGACGATGCGGTGATCTTCGCCAGCGAGACGGTCGCGCTGGATGTCGTCGGTGCGACGTTCGAACGCGCGGTCGAGCCGGGGGAACTGATCATCGTGCAGGGGGCCGACATACGGTCGATCCACCCCTTCGCCCCCGTCGCGCCGCGGCCGTGCATCTTCGAATGGGTGTATTTCTCGCGTCCCGATTCGATCGTCGACGACCATTCGGTCTATTCGGTCCGCAAGAATATCGGGGCGCAGCTGGCGGAGGAGTCGCCGGTGGAGGCAGACATCGTCATCCCCGTGCCCGACTCGGGCGTCCCCGCCGCGATCGGTTATGCCCAGGCATCGGGCATCCCGTTCGAGCTGGGCATCATCCGATCGCATTATGTCGGGCGCACCTTCATCTCGCCGGGCGACAAGGTCCGCCATCTGGGCGTCAAGCTGAAGCACAATGCCAACCGTGCGCTCATCAAGGGACAACGGGTGATCCTGGTCGACGATTCGATCGTCCGCGGCACCACCAGCCTCAAGATCGTGCAGATGATGCGCGATGCGGGTGCGGCGGAGGTGCATATGCGGATC
This sequence comes from uncultured Sphingomonas sp., assembly GCA_964247555.1. Lineage (GTDB taxonomy): Bacteria > Pseudomonadota > Alphaproteobacteria > Sphingomonadales > Sphingomonadaceae > Sphingomonas. The sequence goes on from CAXTVB010000013.1 coordinate 2,112, forward strand.
GCCAGCCCGCCGACCCGCCACAGCTGCTTCTACGGCGTGGATACCCCCGAACGCGCCAAGCTGCTGGCCGCCAAGCACGATGTCGGCGGCATGACCGAATTCATTCATGCCGACAGCCTGGCATTCGTGTCGATCGACGGGCTGTACAAGGCGCTCGGCGAGGCGCGGCGCGCGGACATCCGTCCCAAATATTGCGACGCCTGCTTCACCGGCGATTATCCCACCACGCTCACCGACCAGGACGATAGCGTCCAGGTCGACCAGTTTGCGCTCCTGGCCGAGCGGATGAACTGAGGATTTCATGACGCAACCATTGCAGGACCAACTCGCGCTCGTGACGGGCGCCAGCCGGGGTATCGGCGCGGCAACGGCGATCGCACTCGCTTCACTTGGCGCACATGTCGTGTTGACCGCGCGGACGGCGGGCGGGCTGGAGGCGGTCGAGGAAGCGATCCACGCCGCGGGCGGCTCGGCGACGATCGCACCGCTGGACCTGACCCAGGCGGACAGTATCGCGCGGCTGGGTACCGCGATCGGGGAACGGTGGCAGGCGCTGGACATGCTGGTCCTGAACGCCGCCACGCTCGGCTCGCTGGCGGCAGTGCCCGCGATCGATCCGAAGGAATTCGCGCACCTGCTGACGCTGAACGTCAGCACGCAAGTCGCCTTGATCGCGGCGTTCGATCCGATGCTGCAAAAGGCGAAGACGGCCCGGGTGGTCGGGGTCACCTCCAGCGTGGGCCGCAAGCCGCGGGCCTTCTGGGGGGCGTATGGCGCGTCCAAGGCCGCGTTCGAGACCATCGTCCACGCCTATGGCGACGAAATGGCGGGGATCAGCGGCATCCGTACCGCGATCGTCGATCCCGGCGCCACCCGGACGGCGATGCGGGCGCGGGCATATCCTGGGGAGGACCCGGCGGCGGTTAAGGATCCGGCGGTAGTGGCTGAACGGATCGCCGGATTGATGGTGGACGGGTTCGTACAGGGGCATTTCGAACGGGTGGGGTGAACTACCGTGCCCCTGCGAGAGTAGGAGCCCAGAGCCACGGGCGATGCGGCTCGTCACCCTAGGCTCCTGTCTACGCAGGAGCACCGCCATCCCTCACCAAAGTTACCTGCGCGACATCGATCCCACCGCCGCGAAATCCACCCTCGCAATACATCAGATAATAGCGCCACATCGCGACGAACCGCGCATCGAACCGCGCCGGCAATCGTCCCTCCGCCACCGCGGCGTCGAACGACAGCCGCCAGCGTCGCAGCGTCTCGGCATAGTCCAAGCCGAATGCGACGGGGTCGGTCCAGCGCAGCCCCCGCGTCGCCGCCAGGGCGCGGAAACGGCTTTCGGACAGCAGCATTCCACCCGGGAACACATAGCGCTGAATGAAATCGACCCCGGTCGAATAGGCCGGGAACACGTCGTCCGCGATCGCGATATACTGGATCGCGGCCTGCCCGCCCGGCTTCAGGACGCGGGCGACGGTGTCGAGATAGGCCGGCCAATAGGCCTGGCCCACCGCCTCGACCATTTCGATGCTGGCGACCGCATCGAACGTGCCGACGACGTCGCGGTAATCGGTCAGCGACACGGTGACGCCATCGGGTATCCGCGCCTCGACCGCAGCCTTCTGCTCGGTCGACAAGGTCAGCGCATGGACGCTGCGACCCGCCGTCACCGCGGCTTGCGCGAACGATCCCCAGCCGCAGCCGATTTCCAGGATCATGTCGCCGGGCGCGGTGTCGGTGCGGTCCAGGATCGCCGCGAGCTTGCGGCCCTGCGCCGCCTCCAGCGTCTCCTCGCCGACGAACATCGCGCTCGAATAGGTCATGCCGGGATCGAGCCATTCGCGGTAGAAATCGTCGCCCAGATCGTAATGCTCCGCGATGTTGCGGCGTGCGCCCTTGCGGTGATTGCGGCGCAGCGCGTGCCATCCCCGCAACGCCACGCGCTGCCAGCCGCCCGCCCGCGCCGATCGCCCGAGCGCCACGCGGTTGCGCATGAACAGGTCGAACAGCGGTACCGGATCGGGGCTCGACCAGTCGCCCGCAGCCCAGCCTTCGTACCAGCCGACCGACCCCGCGGTCGCCAGCCGGACGAGCGCGCGCCAGCGATGGACCGCGACGATCGACACCGGCCCGGCGGCGCGGCCACCCAGCAGGCGGTGCGTGCCGTCGGGTAGGCTGGCCTCGATCCCGCCTTCGCCCAGTGCGATGTCGATCCGATCGAGCAGGTGGTGGAAGATCGGCGCGACGATCCGCGCGATCCTGCCGCCGCTGCGCCCCTGCGCGATGCTGCCTTGTGCGTTCATCGCGCCGGTCCATGCCGCAGCGGCGCGGTGTAGGAAAGATCAGACCTTGGCGTTCGCCGCCAATGCCCGCTCGCGCGCCTCGCGGTGGCCGACGATCTTCGCCGGATAGTTGCGCGGGCGGCATCCCGATTCGTCCGGATCGTGGATCGCGGCACCCGTCACGCCCGCCGGTTCGGGCACCCCGGTCCGGATATAATCGCCCGCGTCGAACTTTTCCGACTGGCCGAGCGGCGCCATGATCCGGCCGAACATGTTCGAATCGACGCCCGTCCCCGCGACCCATTGCCAGTTGACGCTGTTGTTGCCGTAATCGGCGTCGACCAGGCAGTCCCAGAACCAGCGCTCCCCCTCGCGCCAGTCAAGCAGCAGGTGCTTCACCAGGAAGCTCGCGGTGATCATCCGGACGCGGTTGTGCATCCAGCCGGTCGTCCAGAGCTGCCGCATGCCGGCATCCACGATGGGATAGCCGGTGCGGCCCTGTTGCCAGGCCTTCAAGTCCGAAGGACTGCGCCGCCATGGTAGATTGTCGTAGCGGGGCCGTCCGTTCGCCCGACCGTAATCGGGCAATTCCAGGATCACGCCATCGGTGAAATCGCGCCACGCGAGTTCCTTGCGGAACGTCAGCAATCCCTCCCCGCGGCCGTTCAAGGCATGCCAGACGTGGCGTGCGCTGACCTCGCCGAAATGCAGATGCGGCGACAGGCGCGAGGTACCCTCGACCGAGGGAAGGTTGCGGTCGGTGTCGTAATCATCCGCGACCCCGGCGAAGCGATCGACGGCCTGCCGCGCCGCGTCCTCGCCAGGCTGCCAGTCGGCGAAGCCGCTCGACCAATCGGGCTTGGTCGGCAGCAGCGCCCAGTCGGCGAGCGTTTCGCTCTTCGGCCAATGGTCGGGCGCCGGGATGGCGTGGGGCGCGGGTACCGGCGCGTCGGGCGGCATGCGCTGCGACAGCGCCTTCCAGAAGGAGGAATAGACGCGGAACTGGCTGCCCGATCCGGTCGTCACCTGTTCGATCGGCGCCAGGTGGTTGCCGTCGTGGAGGCGGATCGTATCGCCCAGCGCGTCCTCGGCCTTGCGCCACCACGGTTCGTAGTGACGGATCGCATGGATATGCGTCGCGCCGGTCTCCTCTAGCAGGGCCTGCAGGATCGCGACCGATTCGCCGCGACGCAGGATCAGGCGGCTGCCCTTGTCCTTCAACGCGGCGGCGTGTGATTCCAGGCTGTAGTGCAACCACCAACGCTGAGCACCGCCCATCGCCCAGTCGCCGGGGGCGTCGTCGTCGAGGATGTAGACCGGGATCACCGGACCATCCTTCGCCGCGGCGACGAGCGCGGAGTGGTCGTGGAGCCGAAGGTCCTGGCGAAGCCAGAGGAGGGTTGGTTGGGTCAATCAAATCCTCCCCGCTCGCGGGGCGGGGAACCGCGCTCGCAGAGCGTGGTGGAGGGGGTTCTCCACGAGCTATGTCGCCTGTGGAGAACCCCCTCCACCAGCTTCGCTGGTCCCCCTCCCCGTGCCGGGGAGGAATTAGATGACATGCGGTTCCTTCTCGACCTGCCAGGTCTGCCCCTGGCGCAGCAGCTTCTGCAGGTCCGGCATCTTCCCCGCACTCGCCTGCGCGTTCTGCGCGATCACCGCGCTTTCGAACGTGGGCGCAGGATCGTCGTACAGGACGCCCAGCGCCATCGGGTGGCTACCGAAGGGCATCTCGACGAGCATGTGCGCGAGGCTGCGGTTCCTCTGGTCGTGGACGACGAGCCCGGACACGTCGCCGTCGACCACGTCGACCACATCCAGCGTCAACGTCGCGGTGTTGAGGGCGAGCCCGCGCGTCCCGCCGGCGAACAGCAGCGGCTTGCCATGCTCCACCCACATCTGCGCGCCCGCCGCGTTCGCCTTTTCGGTGAAGGGCGCGAACACGTCGTCGTTGTAGACGATGCAGTTCTGGAAGATCTCGCAGAACGCCGTGCCCTGATGCGCATACGCCGCCTTCAGGACGCTCACGAGGTTCTTGTGCACGTCGATCCCGCGCGCCACGAACCTGGCACCGCTGCCGAGCGCGAAGGCGCACGGGTTGGCGGGCCTATCGACCGACCCGAGCGGGGTCGAGGGGCTGCGCGTGCCGACGCGCGACGTCGGCGAATATTGGCCCTTGGTGAGCCCGTAGATCTCGTTGTTGAACAGCAGGAACTGGCAGTCGAGATTGCGGCGCAGCAGATGCATCGTGTGGTTGCCGCCGATCGACAGCGCATCGCCGTCGCCGGTAATGATCCACACGTCGAGATCGGGATTGGCGAGCTTGACCCCCGTCGCCACCGCCGGCGCGCGGCCGTGGATGGTGTGGAAGCCGTAGGTCTCCATGTAGTACGGGAAGCGCGACGAGCAGCCGATGCCGCTGACGAACACCGTGTTCTCCGGCCGCGCGCCGATCTCCGGCATGGTCCGCTGCACCGCCTTCAGGATCGCATAGTCGCCGCAGCCGGGGCACCAGCGCACCTCCTGGTCGGTCTCCCAATCCTTGGGCTTGGTCGTAATCGGCGTCATATCGTTCATGGCAGGTTCCCGGCACGCGGCCGTTCAAAGTTTACGAAGTTTACGGTGGTGCGCAAAATCTACGCCCCCGTACCGTCGAAGAAACCGTCGATCGCCGCCTCGATCTCCGCGATCTTGAACGGCTGGCCGCTGACCTTGTTCAGCGGCTTCGCATCGACGAGATACTGGTCGCGCAGGACCGTCTTGAGCTGGCCGGTGTTCATTTCGGGGACGAGGATATGCTCATATCCGCGCAGTAGGACAGCCATATTCTTGGGCATCGGCCAGATATGGCGGATGTGAATGTGATGCACGTCCAGCCCCCGCTTGCGCGCGCGCCGCACCGCCTGGTGGATCGGGCCGAAGGTCGATCCCCAGCCGACGATCGCCAGCTTGCCCGACGTCTCGCCGAGTTCGACCTCCTGGTCGGGCACGACGATGCCGTCGACCTTCGCCTTGCGGATGTCGGTCATTTCCTGGTGGTTGGCGGGGGCATAGTCGATATTGCCGGTGCCGTTCTTCTTCTCGATCCCGCCGATGCGGTGCAGAAGGCCCGGCGTGCCCGGCTTCGCCCAGGGGCGCTTCAGCGTCTCGGCATCGCGCGCATAGGGCAGGAACCCGCCTTCCGGCTTGTCCGTCGCGAAGGTGACGGGGAACGGCGCATAGGTCGCCATGTCGGGCACCTTCCACGGCTCCGCGGCGTTCGCGATATAGCCGTCGGTCAGGACCATCACCGGGGTCATATATTGCGTCGCGATCCGCACCGCCTCGATCGCCACGTCGAAGCAATCCGCCGCCGACCGCGCCGCGATGACGGGCATCGGCGCGTCGCCGTTGCGGCCATAGACGGCCTGGTACAGGTCCGACTGTTCGGTCTTGGTGGGAAGACCGGTCGACGGCCCGCCGCGCTGCGAATTGACGATCACCAGCGGCAGCTCGGTCATGATCGCAAGACCCATCGCCTCGCCCTTCAGCGCGATGCCGGGGCCGGACGAAGATGTGACGCCCAGCTGTCCGGCATAGGACGCGCCGATGGCGGACGCGATCGCGGCGATCTCGTCCTCCGCCTGGAAGGTGGTGACGCCGAACTCCTTCAGCCGCGACAGGCTGTGGAGGATCGCCGACGCCGGGGTGATCGGATAGCCGCCGAAGAACATCGGCAGGCCCGCCAGCTGCGCCCCCGCGACGAGCCCCAGGCTGATGGAATCCGCGCCCGTCACCGTCCGCCAAAGCCCCGCCTCCACGGGCGCGACGCCGACATGGTGCTGCTTCATCGGCCCGGCCAGCTCGGCGGTCTCGCCGTAAGCATGCCCTGCGTTCAGCGCGGCAATGTTCGCCTCCGCCAGCGTCGGCGCCTTGGCGAACTTCGCGGTCAGCCAGTCGACGATCGGCTGGCGATCACGATCGAACATCCAGAGCGCGAGCCCCAGCGTCCACATGTTCTTGCAGCGCAGCGCTTCCTTGTTGCCGAGCCCGAACGGCTTGACCGCATCGAGCGTCAGCTGGCTGATGTCGAAGCTCATCAACTGCCACTTGCCGAGCGACCCGTCGGTCAGCGGGTTGGCGTCGTACTTCGCCTTGGCGAGGTTGCGGTCGCCGAACTCGCCCTCGTCCGCGATGATGAGGCCGCCGGGGCGGAGCGCATCGACATTGGTCTTGAGCGCCGCCGGGTTCATCGCGACCAGCACGTCCAGCTCGTCGCCCGCGGTCTCGATCGCGGTCGATCCGAAATTGATCTGGAACGCCGACACGCCGAACAGCGTGCCCAGCGGCGCGCGGATCTCGGCGGGGAAATCCGGGAAGGTCGCGAGGTCGTTGCCCGCCAGCGCCGTGGACAGCGTGAACTGCCCGCCCGTCAGCTGCATCCCGTCGCCGCTGTCGCCGGCGAAGCGCACGACGATGGATTCCGACGGGGGATGGGCCGACGCTTCGGCGGGGGTCACTTCATGCGCGGCGGTGGCCATTGATGTTCCTGCGACTTCTCGTGTTTCTCGCTACCCTCTATGCCCCGCAGGCGCGGGGGCCAAGGTAGAATGATGGGATGGGCAACAAGCGTTGGTTGGGTGCGTGCCTCGAAACACCGCCCGCCCCGGCGAAGGCCTGGGCCCGGTTGCCAAGGTTCCGGTTATCGAACGCTTCGCTCGTTCGGCAACGTCGCGTGATCGGACCCCGGCCTTCGCCGGGGTGGCGGAAAGAGGGTTCAGCACCCCAACGCCTCCCCCAATGTCGAAATCGCATCCACATGCCGCCGCGCGATCGCCAGCGTGTCGTCGCCATACCCACCGCCCACCGTACTCGCGAGCGGGATGCCGCGCGCGCGGACCAGCCCCGCGACGAGGCGTTCGCGCCGCTCGAGCCCGTCCAGCGTCAGCGCCAGTCGCCCGAGCCGGTCGTCGGCAAACGGATCGACTCCTGCCTGATACAGCACGATCTCCGGCCGGACTTCATCGAGGAACGGCGCCAGCGTCTCCTCCAACGTCGCGAGATACGCCGCATCGCCGATCCCATCCGCCAGCGGCACATCGAGCGTCGAGCGCGCCTTGCGTACCGGGAAGTTCTTCGCCGCATGGATCGAATAGGTCGCGATGCCGGGCCGGCCGGCGAGCAGCGACGCCGTGCCGTCGCCCTGGTGGACGTCGACATCGACCACCGCGACGCGCGATACCGTTCCCTCCTCGACCAGCCGCACCGCCGCGATGGCGAGATCGTTGAACACGCAATAGCCCGCCCCCGTCGCCGCCAGCGCATGATGGCTACCGCCCGCGCTGTTGGCCGCGAAGCCGTGCTGCAACGCCAGCTTGGCGGCCAGCCACGTCCCGCCCGGCACCACTTGCGCACGGCGCGCGACCGTCTGTGTCACCGCGAAGCCGATCCGGCGTTCCTTCTCGCGCGGGACCTGCGCGGCCAGCACCTCCGCGACATAATCCGCGTCGTGAACCGCCTCAATCCAGCATTGCGGCATCGGTTCGGGTTCGTGCCAGCCGATCCGATCGCCTTCCTCGCGCAATAGATCGCGGATCGCACCGTTCTTGCCCCAGCGATAGGTGGAGCGCACCGCGGTCTCGAAGACGTAATCGGGATGGTGGACGACCGGGATCACGCGGCATAGGTAGCGATGGAGGACCGATCGCCCAAGCAACCGACATCAAGGGCAACGGCAAAAGGAGAGTTGCGCATGACCGATACGCTGATCGACGCGACCGCGCAGGCGGCCGACGCACCCTATGTCCGCCCCGACGTGCGGGGATTCCTCGATTATCTGAACGCCGTCCCCGGGCCCAAGATGCACGAACTCGAAGCGCCGATGGCGCGTCAGGTGTATCTGGGGATGAAGGATATCGCCGACCTGCCGCTGGGCGATCTGGCCCCCATCCTCGACCCCGAGATACCCGGCCCCGCGGGCACGCTCCCCGCCCGGCTGTTCGACGTCGCCGCGACGCCCGCGCCCGGGCCCGCGATGATGTTCTTCCACGGCGGCGGGTTCGTCATCGGCAATATCGATACGCATGCCAGCGCCTGTGCGGAGATTTCGCGCGTGCTGGGCATGCCGGTGATCTCGGTCGATTACCGCCTCGCGCCCGAGTCGCCCTGGCCTGCCGCGCCCGAGGATTGCGAAGCGGCGTCGCGCTGGGTCGCCCAGAGCCCCGCCGCGCTGGGGCGGACGGTGACGAGCCTGGTGCTGTGCGGCGACAGCGCGGGCGGCGCGCTGACGATCACGACCGCGATGGCGCTGCGCGACGAGCCCACGCAGGTGCCGGTCATCGTCCAGGCACCGCTCTACCCGGCCGCGGACGCGACGAAGGAATATCCGTCCTATGCGCAGTTCGCGGAGAACCACCTGCTGACGCGCGACGGCATGGAATGGTTCATGGCCGCGTACCGGCCCGACGTGACCCATTGGCGCGGCTCGCCCTTGTCGGGCGACCTGATGGGCCTGCCGCCCGCGGTCGTCGTGACCGCAAGCCTGGACCCGATCCGCGACCAGGGCCGCGCCTATGCCGCTGCGCTGATCGAGCGCGGCGTGCCGGTGGTGTACCGTGAGGCGGTGGGCAATGTGCACGGGTTCCTGAACCTTCGTCAGGCGGTGCCGTCGAGCCAGGGCGATGTCGCAGGCTTCCTGGCGGCGGTGAAGGCGATGGTGGCCGAGGCCGAGGGCGCGCGCGTGATGGCGCAGGCGGCGGGGTGAGCGAGGGCGTCCGTCATGCCGGGCTCGTCCCGGCATCCAGGGCCACGACCGAAACACACGGTAGCATTGCCGTACCCTGGATGCCGGGACGAGCCCGGCATGACGCAAAAGGACCGACATGATCGACCCCGCCACCCTGCCCTACCGCCCCTGCGCCGGCATCATGCTCCTCAACCGCGAGGGGCGCGTCTTCGTCGGCCAGCGGATCGATTCGACGCTGGAGGCGTGGCAGATGCCGCAGGGCGGGATCGATCCGGGCGAGGATGCGCAGGACACCGCGATCCGCGAACTGGGGGAGGAAACCGGGATCGCGGCGCACAACGTCGAACTCATCGCCGCCGCGCCCGAGGAACTGACCTACGACCTGCCGCCAGAAATGGTCGGCAAGGTGTGGAAGGGCAAATATCGCGGCCAGCGCCAGCACTGGTTCCTGTTCCGCTTCCTGGGCGAGGACAGCGATGTCGACATCGCGACCAAACATCCCGAATTCCGCGCGTGGCGGTGGATCGATCCCGACGATCTCCCGCGGATGATCGTGCCGTTCAAGCGCGCCCTGTACGAGGAAGTGCTTGCCGCCTTCCGTCCACATCTGGATGCAACACCGATCAATCGGACGGTTCACAACGGCGAGGAGTGACGCTAGGGAACGCGTCGTGCTGCGTTTCCTGCTCCCCCTCGTCACGCTGTTCCTGGTCGCCGCCGCGCCGATCCCGGCGGCCACAGCGCACAACCCCGCCGGCACGCCGGACCAGACCGACGTGCCGATCCCCGAGGCGATCCGTGCGATGCTGGACGCCGCCATCGCGTCGGGCAACGACGCCGACGTCGCCACGATCGTCCGCTACGCGCGCACCGCCGATCCGCTGAGCGGCGACGCGGTCTCCGCCATTGCCCAGGCCTGGCGCACCGACCGCGACCGCCAGCGCACCGAAGTCATTCGCGAGGCGCGCTTCGTCGACCTGTGGACCGGCAAGGCCGAACTCGGCGGGTTCCTGACGACGGGCACGTCGGACACCAAGGGGCTGACCGGCGCATTGTCGGCGACGCGCGAAGGGATTCTGTGGCGGCAGAAATTCCACGCCCAGCTCGATTACCAGGAAAGCCTGGGCGTCACGACGCGCGAGCATTTCCTCGCCTCGTACGAACCCAACTACAAGCTGGACGAGCGCGCCTATGTCTATGGTGCGCTGAGCTACGAAAGCGACCGGACGCTGGGCTTCTACGATCGCTATTCGGGGTCGGTGGGGCTCGGCTACAGCGCGATCAAGAAACCGGCCATGTCGCTCGATATCGAACTCGGGCCCGGCTACCGCGACACCAGCTTCACCGACGACACGCGCCAGAGCAGCATCGCCGCGCGCGGGACGCTGGATTTCAAATGGCATCTGCTGTCGGGCGTGACGATCAGCCAGAACGCGTCGGCCTATGTCCAGCATTACGACAGCACGCTGGGCGGCACGACCGCGCTCAGCGCGAAGCTGATCGGGCCGTTGTCCGGGCAGGTCTCGTACAACATCCAGTATGAAAGCGAGCCGCCGGTCGGATCGACCAGCACCAATACGACGACCCGAGCGGGACTGGTGTATACGTTCTGAGGCTGACGATGCGCGTTCCGTTCGAACGAGTTCCGTCTCCCCGGCGAAGGCCGGGGTCCAGTTACGCAGGTCGATGTGGCGGCGGGCAGCGCCATATTGCGACCGTTTCGCAACTGGGCCCCGGCCTTCGCCGGGGAGGCGTGGTCCACTCGACAGATGGTGTCATCCCCGATCGGCTCCGGGAATGAACGGCCAAACCAAGGCACGCTTTGCGCAGGCGCACCTTGGGCGATAGGGTCGGCGCGATGACGCTTTCCACGATCGAAACCGATGCCGTCGCCACGTTCGAGGCCTCGACGATGCTGGCGCAGGTCGAGGCCTGGGCAGCGGTCAATAGCGGTACGCGCAATCTGCAGGGTCTGGCGACGATGGCGGCGACGCTGGCCGATGCGTTTTCGGACCTGCCCGGGGCAATCCGGTTCGCCGAGCCCGCACCGGTCGATAGCATCGCCGCGGATGGCGGAGTCGCGGCGCTCGATCACGGACGGCATCTGGTGCTGTCCGTCCGCCCCGATGCGCCGGTCCAGCTGTTGCTGACCGGGCACATGGACACCGTCTATCCGGCCGATCACGCCTTCCGGTCGGTCCGGCGGATCGACGCGGCGACGCTCGGCGGTCCCGGCGTCGCGGACATGAAGGGTGGGCTTGCGGTCATGCTCGCCGCGCTGAAGGCGGTTGAGACGACACCGCTCTCCGCACAGATCGGCTATACGGTGCTCGTCAATTCGGACGAGGAAACGGGGTCGCTGTCGTCCTCCATGCTGCTGGCCACGGCGGCGCGGGGGAAGCTGGCGGCGCTGACCTACGAACCCGCCTTGCCCGACGGTACGCTGGCAGGCGCGCGTGGTGGAACGGGCAATTTCTCCATCGTCGTCCAAGGCCGCAGCGCGCATGCCGGGCGCAACCCGGCGGAGGGTCGCAACGCGGTCGTCGCCGCCGCCGATCTCGCGGTCCGGCTCAGCAAAGCGGCCGGCGACGGGCTTACGGTGAACCCCGCGCGGATCGATGGGGGTGGCCCGAACAACGTCGTGCCCGACCACGCCGTTCTGCGCGTCAACTTCCGTCCCGCCGATGTCGCCGCGATCGATCGTGCCCGCGCGCAGCTGGATGCCGCGGTCGACGCCGTGGCGGCAGAGCACGACGTCGCCCTCACCGTACATGGCAGCTTCAACCGTCCGCCCAAGCCGATCGACCCGACCGCCGCCCGGCTGTTCGCGCTGGTGAAGGATGCGGGCGAGGACCTGGGGCTCGATATCGGCTGGCGCGCGACCGGCGGGGTGTGCGACGGCAACAACATCGCCGCGGCGGGTGTTCCCGTCATCGACACGATGGGGGTGCGCGGCGGTGCGATCCATTCCCCGCAGGAATTCATGCTGATCGACAGTCTGACCGAACGCGCCGCCTTGTCCGCGGTGACGATCCTCCGCCTCGCCGAACGAGGCCGTCTATGAGCTTTCGCATCCGCGCCGCGACCGATGACGACTTGCCGCATCTCTACGAGATGGCGAAGCTGACGGGGGGCGGGTTCACCAACCTGCCTGCCGACCGCCGGTCGCTCGAGGCGAAGCTCGATCGCAGCCGGGAGGCGTTCGCCCGCGACGGCGATACCATCGCCGACGAGTTGTTCGTGCTGGTGCTGGAGAATATCGAAACGCACGAGGTTCGCGGCACCTGCCAGATCTTCACCCAGGTCGGGCAGACGCATCCCTTCTACAGCTATCGCATCGGCATGCTGACGCAGCATAGCCGTGCGCTCGACCGGACGTTCCGCGCCGAGATGCTGAGCCTCGCGACCGATCTGGAAGGGTCGAGCGAGGTCGGCGGGCTGTTCCTCCATCCCGGCGAACGCGCGGGCGGGCTCGGGCTGTTGCTGGCACGCGCGCGCTATCTGTTCATCCGCAGCCACCGCGCGCGCTTCGCCGACCGCATCCTAGCGGAGCTTCGCGGCGTGATGGACGAGGCGGGCGGATCGCCCTTCTGGGACGGGCTGGCGGGTCGGTTCTTCGCGATGAATTTCCAGGATGCGGATAGCTTCAACGCCATGAACGGCCACCAGTTCATCGCTGACCTGATGCCCAAGCACCCGATCTACACCGCGATGCTGTCCGAACACGCGCGCGCCGCGATCGGGCTGCCCCATCCGTCGGGCCGGGCGGCGATGCGGATGCTGGAGAATGAAGGGTTCGCGTTCGAGAATTATGTCGACATCTTCGACGGTGGCCCGACCATGACCGCGCGTACCGACCGTGTCGCGACGATCGCGAACGCGCAGCAGCGCACGATCGTCGCGGTGGACCGCGACGATGGCACGGAGTCGCTGGTGGCGACCGGGCGCCTGCACGATTTCCGCTGTACGTTCGCGCGGGTACGGACCGTCGGCGACGGCATCGCGGTGGACGCGGATGGCGCCGCTGCGCTCGGCGTCGGCGCGGGCGACGTCGTCCTGCATATCGGGCGACTCTGATGGCGGTCGTCGAGATCAATTTCGACGGCATCGTCGGGCCGAGCCACAATTATGCCGGCCTCGCGCCCGGCAATCTCGCCGCTACCCACAATGCCGGCGCGATCTCGCATCCCAAGGCCGCTGCGCTGCAGGGGCTGACGAAGATGCGCGCGGCGATCGACCTGGGGCAGGTCCAGGGCATCCTGCTCCCCCACCCGCGCCCGGACCATCGCTGGCTGGCCTCGCTCGCGACCGATTACGCATCGGCAAGCCCGCACCTGCGTGCACAGGCGCTGTCGGCGTCGGCGATGTGGGCGGCGAATGCGGCGACCGTCTCGCCTGCGGCGGATACCGCGGACGGGCGCTGCCACCTGACCGTCGCGAACCTGGTGACGATGCCGCATCGCAGCCACGAATGGCGCTCGACGCTGGCGCAATTGCGGCTGGCGTTCGCAGACCCCGGTTTCGTCGTACATCCGCCGGTCCCCGCCCCCTTCGGCGACGAGGGCGCGGCGAACCATATGCGGCTCGGCGCGCCCGGGACCGCGGGGGTGGAGATTTTCGTCTATGGCGCATCGGGAGGACCCTTTCCGGCACGCCAGCACCGCGAGGCGAGCGCGGCCGTCGCCCGCTCGCATGGCGCCACGAACGTGCTGTTCGTCCAGCAATCGGCAGAGGCGATCGCGGCCGGCGCATTCCACAACGATGTCGTCGCGGTCGCCAACGGCAACGTCATCTTCGCGCACGAACAGGCCTTTGCCGACCGGGTGCGCTTCTACGCCGATCTGAAAGCCGCCTATCCCGCGGTGGAGATCGTCGAGGTGCCCGCCGCCGGGGTGTCGCTGGACGATGCGATCCGGTCCTATGTTTTCAACGCGCAGCTACTGACGACCGATCGCGGCACGACGTTGCTGCTCCCCGACGAAGCGCGCGACAATCCGCGCGTCTGGGGCTGGCTGGAGGCGATGGCGACCGGCAACGGGCCGATCCGCCGGCTGCGGACGATCGACGTGCGCGAATCGATGGCGAACGGCGGCGGCCCCGCCTGCCTGCGCCTGCGCGTCGCCGCCGATCCGGCGACGGTCGATCCGCGGTTCCTGGTCGACGAAGCGAAGATCGGGCGGATCGCGCGGGTCGTCGAAGCGCATTGGCCCGACACGATCGACCCCGATACGGTCGGCGATCCAGCGCTGATCGCGCAGATCGAACGCGCGCGGGCGGCGCTGTTGGCGGGGTTGGATTTAGGCGAGGGTGAAATCGACACGCCACCGGCCTGAGGCGTCAGCCGAGCCCCGCCGCCTTGCGCACCGCCGCGTTGATCCGCGACTGCCAGCCCGGCCCCGCCGCGCGGAAGCGATCGACCGCGTCCCGGTCGAGCCGGATCGTCACGCGTTCCTTTTCCGAAGTGAGGGAACCTACGGGCCGACCGCGAGGGCGCGTGCCGAACGCGGCCGAAATCGGCTTCCGTCCATTCGGGATTGTCGTCATCGAAGATGATGGGGGGCTGTTCAGAGGCCATAGCGGCGCATCTCCTTGGCATGGGCACGTCGATAACTGATCGCCCGGATCATGTCGGGCGCGACGGTAAAGACGAGACAGCGTGCCTCGCCATCGACCCACCCGAACGCGCGATAACGGATCTCGCCATAATCGAGCCGATCGTCAGCCTCGACAACTGCACCCGCCATCTCGAAGTCGGCCGCGTCGGCTAACGAAAAGCCATGCTTCGCAATGTTTGCAGCATCTTTCGCAGGGTCGAACGCGATCTCCATCAAATTATCTGTAGCGACAGTTTAATCAGGGGTCAATCGTAGGTCCCTGTCGGGTTAATTGACAGCTAACCATATCCGTTCACGCCGGAATGGCGCAAATCCGGCATCGGCACGCGCTTTGCTTAGCACCGGGCATGTGGTTCAAGTTCACCCGGCTGTTCGTCATCAAGACCAAGTTCGAGGCGTTCCTCGTGATCTACGGGCTCGGCACCGGCGCGGTCGAGCGGGGGATGCATTATATGCAGCAATATCCCGGCTGGGGCGGCCGGATGCTCTTCGCCGTGTGTCCGATCGCCGTCGTGATGGCGGGTGCGCGGATCCTGGATTCGATCGAGCGCGCGCGCATCGACTGAGGCCTCGCCCGGGGCGCGGCGGCGTGGCATGATCGCGCCATGGAACCGACCGACACCGCCATCGCACGCCAGATCGCCGACGCAGCGGGCGCGCTGCTGCTCGACCTGCGCGCGCGGGGCGGGTCGGGCAAGGCGCTGGGCGATGCTGGGGACCATGCGGCGAATGCGTTGATCCTCGATCGGCTGCGGACGCTGCGCCCCGGCGACTTCGTGCTGTCGGAAGAGGCACGCGACGACGCCGCCCGGTGCAGCGCGCGGCGGGTGTGGATCGTCGATCCGCTGGACGGCACGCGCGAATATGCCGGGGGCCGCGACGACTGGGCGGTGCATGTCGGGCTGGCGATCGACGGCGTGGCGGTGATCGGCGCGGTCGCGCTGCCGGCGATGGGGCGGACCTATGCGACCGACGACGGCCCCGCCGCGCCGTCGATCGGCGGCGCCCCGCGCATGGTCGTCAGCCGGACCCGGCCGCCCGCGATCGCGATCGCAGTCGCGCAGCGGTTGGGGGCGACGACGATCGGGATGGGATCGGCGGGGGCGAAGGCGATGGCGGTCGTCGCCGGCGACGCGGACATCTACCTCCACGATGGCGGGCAATATGAATGGGACAATTGCGCCCCCGCCGCGGTCGCGCTGGCGGCGGGGCTGCACGCGTCGCGGATCGACGGGTCGCCGCTGGTGTATAATTGCCGCGATCCGTTGCTGCCGGATCTGCTGATCTGTCGGGCGGAGCTGGCGGAGGCGGTGCTGGCGGCGGTTCGGGAGGGATGATTTTCGTCATGCCGGGCTCGTCCCGGCATCCAGAGCCGCCAACGATCGGCTTGTAACCCTGGACCCCGGGACAAGCCCGGGGTGACGTGGGAAATTGACTACGCCGCCAAGCCGTAATGCCGTAGTAGCGCGTCGGGCTTGGCAGCCCGCCCGCGATACGCCGCGAAGCTCTCCGCCGCCGGCCGGCTCGCGCCGCGTGCCAGGACCTCGCGCCGGAACAGATCCCCCGCCGCGGGGCCGGCTTCCGCGAAACCCTCGAACGCATCCGCCGACAGCAGTTCCGCCCACAGATAACTGTAATAGCCCGCCGCATAGCCGCCCGCGAACACATGACCGAAGGCATTGGCGAATCGCGACCATGTCGGCGGCAACATCACCGACACCTCGGCGCGCACCGCTGCCAGCGTCTCCTCCACCCGCGCGCCGACCGCGGGATCGAAGTCGCGGTGAAGCCGAAGGTCGAAGGTCGCGAATTCGATCTGGCGCAGCAGGAACAGTCCCGCCTGGAATCGCCGCGCCCCCAGCATCTTCTCGTACAGCGCGTCGGGCAGCGGCGCGCCGGTGTCGACATGCCCCGACAGCTCGGCGAGCGTCGCCCTGTCCCAGCCGAAATTCTCCATGAACTGGCTCGGCAACTCGACCGCGTCCCATTCCACCGAGGATATCCCGCCGATCGACGGCAGGTCGACCTCGGTCAGCACGTGATGCAGCACATGGCCGAATTCGTGAAGCAGGGTCAGCACGTCGCTATGGCTGAGCAAGGCCGGCCGCTCGGGCGTCGGCGGCGCGAAATTGCACGTCAGATATGCGATCGGCGTGTGCGTCCGGTCGGCGTCGCGGAAGCGCGGGCGGCAGACGTCCATCCACGCCCCGCCCCGCTTACCGCTGCGTGCATGGAGATCGAGATAGACGCCTGCGAAGGGCACGCCCGACACGCCGACCAGATCGTAGTAGATCACGCTGGGATCCCAGACCGACACCCCGTCGCGCGCGACGAGCCGCACGCCGTACAGCCGCTCGATCAACGCTCGGACGCCGGACAGCGCGCGCGGCAGCGGGAAATAGGCCTTGATCGCTTCCTCGTCCAACCCGTGCCGCTGGCGCCGCAGCGCCTCCGCGACATAGCCCATGTCCCAGGGCATCAGCGTATCGATCCCGAACTCCGCCTTCGCGAACGCCCGCGCATCCGCCAGGTCCGCCTCCGCCAGCGGACGGGCGCGGCGCGCGAGATCGGCGAGGAAGGCGAGCGCCTCGTCCGCGGACTGCGCCATCTTCGTCTCCACCGACCGCGCGGCGGCGTCGGTAAAGCCAAGCAGCTGCGCCGATTCGTGCCGCAGCGCCAATATCTCGGCGATGCGCGGTGCATTGTCGAATTGCGGACTGTCCGACTGGTCGGAGGCGCGCGTGTTGTACGCGCGGTAGACCCGCGCGCGCAGATCGCGATCGACGGCATAGGTCAGCACTGCCTGGACGCTCGGCTGGCGCAGCGTGACCAGCCAGCCGTCCAGGCCCTTTTCCACGGCATAGCTTTTCAGGATGGCCAGCGCCGACGGCGGCAGTCCCGCCAATGCGGCCTCGTCTGTGACAGGCTCGCTCCACGCCTCGGTCGCGTCCAGCACCGCATTGCCGAATTCGGTGCCGATCCGGCTGAGCGCCGTGCCGATCTCGCGGAACCGCGCCTGCGCCTCGCCTTCCAGCGCGACCCCCGAAAGGCGGAACCCGCGCAAGCCGAGCGCGACCGCGCGCCGGTCCGCTGCCGGCAGATCCGCGAAGCCCGCATCGTCCGATACGCGCACCAATGCCGCATACAGTTCGGGATTCTGGCCGGCGACGGCGAAATATTCGGACAGCATCGCCTGCCCCTCGGCATGCGCGGCGCGCAGTTCCGGCGTGTCCGCCACGCCGTGCAGATGTCCGACCGGCGACCAGCCCCGCCCGAACGCGAAATCCGCGCGTTCGCTGGCCAGCACGACATCGTCGAACCCGCTTGCTCCGGACGCGGTGATCCGGTCGATCGCCGTGCGGTGATCGTCGATCAGCGCGGTCACCGCGGGCACGACATGCTCGGGGCGGATCGCGGCGAAATCGGGCAGGTCGGTGTCGGTGAGCAGCGGATTGGTCATTTCGGTCCTCGATTGCGGCCTTCAAATGTAGGCAGTCGACAGGCGGGATGCGACCCCGAAGACACACCTGGGCCAGACTTAAAACTGTCACGAGATTGCCGGCAAAGAGTCACGCGGCGCGCCTAGCGGCTCGGGCGACCGGCGAGCGGCCGGCATCCAAGGGGGATCCCATGACCGTGAAGACTTCTCTGCTCGCCGGAGCCGCAATGCTCGCGCTGACCGGCGCTACTGGCGCAGAGGCGGCACCCGTCCGTCACCATGCGCACCACGCCGCCGCCAAGCCCGCCGCCAATAAGGGCGAGATCGACGCGTTGAAGGCGCAAGTCGCCGAGCTGACCGCGCGTCTCGACGCACAGGAAGAGGCGCAGCGCGCGACTGAGGCACAGGCGTCGGTCGCGCAGACCCAGGCAGCGGACGCGACCGTGAAGGCCGACACCGCGCAGTCCACCGCGCTCGCCGCGCAGCAGGCCGCGCCCGCGCAGGTCGCCGCCGCGATCGGCAAGCTGCCCAAGCCCAAGCCCAGCTGGGCGGATGCGACCGTGCTGTCCGGCCGCATGTATTTCAACTTCAGCAACATCAACCAGCTCGGCAACGGCGTCCGTTCGGCGAACGACGGCACCGGGTTCGATATCAAGCGCTTCTATTTCGGCGTCGATCACAAGTTCAGCAACGTCTTCGCGGCCAACCTGACGATGGATGTCTCGAACGTCGTCGGCAACACGTCGAACAACAACTTCCCGGGTTCGCCGTCGAACACCGCGGGTATGATCACGATCCCCGCCACCTGCGTGACCGGCACCGTCGCGTGCACCGTCACGTCGCCGGCGCAGGCGATCGCGAACAACGTCGCGCTGGTCGGCCGCGGCTTCTACATCAAGAAGGCGTATCTGCAGGCGACGATCTCGCCGATGCTCGTCATCCGCGCGGGTTCGGCGGATCTGCCGTGGGTTCCGTATATCGAAGGCCAGTATGGCTATCGCCACATCGAGAACACGCTGATCGACCGCACCAGCTACGGCACCTCGGCGGACTGGGGTATCCACGTCCTCGGCGACTTCTTCGACAAGATCCTGTCCTACCAGGTTTCGTTCATCGACGGTGGCGGCTATCGCAATGTCAAGGTGACGAACTCGGTCGACGTCGAAGGCCGCGTGTCGGTGCAGTATAAGGGGGTCTTCGCGGCGGCCGGCGGTTATAGCGGCAAGCGGGCCAACGACACGCAGGGCCTGGTGCTGCCGACGGGCCTGACCAGCCT
>CAXTVB010000014.1:0-3547 GCA_964247555.1 uncultured Sphingomonas sp.
GTCCAGTGGCGCACCAGGAACGAGAACAGGCAGACGAACCCGCCCATCGCGATGACGGATACGGGCGCGTATTTCGCCGACACCTTGCCCTTCAGCAGCGCGTTGATCGCGACCGATCCGATCGCGATGCCGACCGAGAATATTGCGGTGACGACGCTCGCCACTTCGCGGCTGGCAGTCAGTTCGTTCTTCACCAGCGGCGGGAACATGATGATGAGGACTGCGCCGATCGTCCAGAAGAAGCTGATCGCGCAGATCGCCAGGAATAGCCGCGGAATGTGCAGCGTCGCGTCGATGAGGCGCCAGGACGAGGTGAACGGGTTCCAGTTGATCTTGAGCCGCGGCCCCTCGCGGGGGGCGGGCGGGATCTGGCGTGCCCCGAACCATCCGATCACCGCGACCGCCAGCACGCCGATCGCCGCGCCTTCCGGCGAGACATAGCCGGCGACCACGGTGCCGATCAGGATCGCGAGATAGGTCCCCGCCTCGACGAGGCCGGTCCCGCCCAGGACGTCACCCGCCGGCAGATGCTGCGGCAGGATCGCGTATTTGATCGGCCCGAAAAAGGTCGAATGCACTCCGAGGAAAAGCACCGCGCCCAGCATCAGCCCGAGCCCGATCGAGCCATAGCCCATCTGCGCGATCAAAAGGCCGGAGGCGCCTAGCAGCATGATCGCGATCTCCGCCGTCTTCACGATGCGAATGATCCTGGCCTTGTCGTGCGAATCGGCGAGCTGCCCCGACAGCGCGGACAGCAGGACGAAGGGCAGGATCGACAGCCCGGTCGCCAGCGCGTTGAAATTGGCCTCGCGCCGAGGGTCCGCGAAGATCTCGTAGGTGGCGAACAGCACCATCGACTGCTTGAACAGATTGTCGTTGAACGCCCCCAGAAACTGGGTGGTGAATAGCGGCAGGAAACGGCGCTCCTTCAACAAGCCGAGCGCGTTGATCATGACATGAAGCGACCTCGGTCGTGACGGGAATGACAGCCGGAATAGCCGAGGCGTGCGCGGACGCCAATGGCGAAAGCCTGTTCCGCATGGACAAAGGTCCCGCTACACGGGCGAGATGCTGTCGCTTCCCAACGTGTTGACACTGTCGCGCATCGTCGCCTTGCCCCTGCTGGTCGCGCTGTTGTGGTGGCCGGGCTGGGCGATCGGCTATGCGGGCGCGTTTCTGCTATATTGCGCCATGGGGGTGACCGATTATTTCGACGGCTACCTCGCGCGGGCGCAGGGCGCGGTATCGCGGTTGGGGGTGTTCCTCGATCCCATCGCCGACAAGATCATGGTCGCCGCCGTCATTCTGATGCTAGTCGCGACGGGACATATAGCAGGCGTCCATGTGATCGCCGCGCTGATCATCCTGCTGCGCGAGATCGCGGTATCGGGTCTGCGCGAATTCCTGGCGCCGCTACATGTGTCGGTGCCCGTGTCGCGGCTGGCGAAGTGGAAGACGACGCTGCAGATGGTGTCGCTCGGCGCGCTGATCCTGGGCGGGGCCAGTCCGACCGCGGTCTGGGTCCATGAGGTCGGGCTGGTCGCCTTGTGGGGGGCTGCGGTGCTGACCGCGATCACAGGCTGGGATTATCTGCGCGTCGGCATCCGGCATATGGATTGATGGCGATCCGGATGGTGTATTTCGCTTGGGTACGCGAGCGGCTGGGTGCGGCGGAGGAACTGGTCGATCCGCCCGCCGATGTCGCTACTGTGGCCGCGCTGGTCGACTGGCTGGCGGCGGGCAGCGAGCGGCATGCCGCGGCGTTTGCCGATCGCGGGCGGCTGCGTGCGGCGGTGGATCAGGAGTTCGTCGCGATGCAGACATCGATCGTCGGCGCGCGCGAAGTCGCGCTGTTCCCGCCGGTAACGGGGGGATGATCCGGATATCGGTTCAACGCGCGGCGATCGACCTCGCCGCCGAGACGGCGTTGGTGGAAGTGGCAGGGACGGGGGGGCTGGCCACGTTCACCGGGTTGGTCCGTGCGGACGACGGCGTCGATACGCTGGACCTCGAGCATTATCCCGGCGCGACCGAGGCGGCATTGCATGCCGTGGCGGCGGAT
This sequence comes from uncultured Sphingomonas sp., assembly GCA_964247555.1. GTDB lineage: Bacteria > Pseudomonadota > Alphaproteobacteria > Sphingomonadales > Sphingomonadaceae > Sphingomonas. The sequence goes on from CAXTVB010000014.1 coordinate 2,063, forward strand.
GCGGTCGCCCGCTGGTCGCTGCTGGCGGCGACGATCGTCCACCGGGTGGGGCCGATGGCACCGGGCGAGCGGATCGTGTTCGTCGCGGCGGCGGCGCCGCACCGGTCGGCGGCGCTGGAAGCCTGCGCGTATCTGATCGATCGGCTGAAGACCGACGCGCCGTTCTGGAAGCGTGAGACGCGGGGTGGCGCTACGAGCTGGGTCGAGGCGCGGGCGGCGGATGCGGATGCGGCGGGGCGGTGGGGGTGACCGCCTTCTCCGAAAACTCAACGAGGAGGGGGATCACACCCGATCACGTTCGGTATGACCGCGCTCAACTGTCCTGCTTCGCCAACCAGTCCTCCAGCCACTTGATCGTATACGCGCCCTGCTGGAACTCCGGATCGTCCAGCAGCGCCTGGTGGAGCGGAATCGTCGTCGTGACGCCCTCGATCACGAACTCTTCCAGCGCACGGCGCAACCGGCGGAGTGCGCCCGCGCGGGTGGTGCCGTAGACGATCAGCTTGGCGATCATGCTGTCGTAATAAGGCGGCACGCGGTAGCCAGCGTAGAGCCCGCTATCGACCCGGACATGCATCCCACCGGGTGCATGGAACAGCTTCACCAGGCCCGGCGATGGCGCGAAGGTGCGTGGGTCCTCGGCGTTGATCCGGCATTCGATCGCGTGACCGCGGAACTGGACATCCTGCTGGCGCAAGGTCAGCGGGTGCCCCTCGGCGATGCGGATCTGTTCGCGCACCAGGTCCAGGCCGGTGATCATCTCGGTCACCGGATGCTCGACCTGCAGCCGGGTGTTCATTTCGATGAAGTAGAATTCGCCGTCTTCCCACAGGAACTCGATCGTCCCCGCGCCGCGATAGCCCATGTCCGCCATCGCCTTCGCGACGATGCCGCCCATGCGGTCGCGTTCTTCGGGCGCTAGGACCGGGGAGGGGGCCTCCTCCAGCACCTTCTGGTGGCGGCGCTGCAGCGAACAATCGCGTTCGCCCAGATGGATCGCATTGCCGTTGCCATCGCCGAAAACCTGGAATTCGATATGGCGCGGGTTGCCGAGATATTTCTCCATATAGACGGTCGCATCGCCGAACGCCGCCTTCGCCTCCGTGCCCGCCTGCTGCATCTGCGTTTCCAGATGCTCCGGATCGTTGACGACCTTCATGCCGCGACCGCCGCCGCCGCTCGCGGCCTTGATAATAACGGGATAGCCGATCTCCGCCGCCAGTGCCTTCGCTTCGCCGACATCATGGATCGCGCCGTCCGATCCCGGCACGAGCGGCAGGCCGAGCGCGCCCGCGGTCCGCTTCGCCTCGACCTTGTCGCCCATCGTGCGGATATGTTCGGGCTTCGGCCCGACGAAGATGATGCCGTGAAGCTCGACGATCTCCGCGAAGCGTGCGTTCTCGCTCAGGAAGCCATAGCCCGGGTGAATCGCATCCGCGCCCGAGATCTCCGCGGCCGAGATGATGTTGGGGATGTTAAGGTAGC
>CAXTVB010000014.1:3598-20687 GCA_964247555.1 uncultured Sphingomonas sp.
GTCCGCCAGCCGGACGTGCATCGCGTCGGCGTCCGCAGTCGAATGCACCGCGACCGTCTTGATGCCCATTTCATGGCAGGCACGGTGGATGCGCAGCGCGATCTCGCCGCGATTGGCGATCAGCAGTTTCTTGATCTCACGCAAGGCGTCTACTCGACCACGACGAGGGGTTGGTCGAACTCGACCGGCTGCCCGTTCGCGACCAGCACCGCGGTGACGGTGCCCGCGGACGGGGCGAGGATCGGGTTCATGACCTTCATCGCCTCGACGATCAGCAGCGTGTCACCGGCCGCGACCTTCTGCCCCACCAAGGAAAAGGGCTTGGAACCGGGCTCGGCCGACAAATACGCGGTTCCGACCATCGGCGACTTGACGGCGCTCACGGTGCTGGCCGGGGCGGACGCGCCGACTTCCGCCGCCGGGGCGGCAGGCGCGGCGGCGGCGGCGGCGGGGGGCGGTGGGGCATAGTGCATCGCCGCGGCAACGGGCGCGGCTTTGCGCGCCACGCGAATCTTGCGCGGGCCGTCCTCGACCTCGATCTCGGTAAGTTGGGTAGTGTCGAGCAATTCGGCGAGCGCGCGCACCAGATCGACATCGACCTTCATGGCCCCAGTTTCATTTATGTCGGTCATTCGACCCTATCCCTGTGTTGTTGCGCGCGCGTCTGTCAGAAGCGGGCCGCCGCTTCAAGCGCGAGAACATAGGATAACGCGCCGAAGCCCGCGATCGTACCCTTCGCCGCCTGCCCGACCAGGCTGGTGTGACGAAAGGAGTCACGGGTATGCGGGTTCGAAAGATGCACCTCGATCACCGGCGTCGTCACCGCCTTGATCGCATCGTGCACCGCGATCGACGTGTGCGTGAACCCGCCGGCGTTCAGCAGCACCGCCTTCGCGCCCCGTGCCTGTGCTTCATGCAGCCAGTCGACCAGATGCCCCTCGTGATTGGACTGGCGCATGTCGATCTCCAGATCCAGTTCGCGCGCTCGGTCCTCCAGCATGCCGGCGATGTCGTCGAGCGTATCGGCGCCGTAAATCGCCGGCTCGCGCAGGCCGAGAAGGTTCAGATTCGGGCCGTTCAGGACGTAGACGGTGTCGGGCATCGTGGTACTATATCCTCGTAAAGGCGGCACCGCCGATCTATATCAGCCGTGGAGATATCGCTATGGCAACGACACCCGATGGTCGGGAATACCCGCTGAACATCCGCGAACAGCCTGCGCGGATCGACCAGATACAGACCGACATCGGCCAGAAGCTGGTGGGTGCCGACCGTACGCGCCAGGAAATGCGGCTTGCACCATGGGCGTTGGTTTTTACAAGCTTGGGCGCGGGAGCGGCCTTGTTCGCTGCCGGTGCCACCTTCGCCAAGCTTCTCATTCACTGAGTTTTTTCTATGCACAATGATGGCACCGTGTCGATCACGGTCAACGGCGACCACAAGCGCGTGGCTGCAGGTCTTTCGATCGCCGACCTCGCGACCGAACTCGGTCTAGTCCCCGAAAAGGTCGCGGTCGAACGCAACATGGAAGTCGTGCCGCGCTCTACCTTGGCGCAGGTGCTGGTCGAGGACGGCGACGATTTCGAGATCGTGCACTTCGTCGGCGGCGGCGACCATTTGACGAAGATCGACGACGACAGCTGGACGGTCGCCGGCCGCACCTTCCGGTCGCGCCTCATCGTCGGCACGGGCAAATACAAGGACTTCGCCCAGAACGCCGCCGCGCTCGAGGCGTCGGGGGCGGAAATCGTAACCGTCGCGGTTCGCCGCGTGAACGTGTCGGATCCCAACGCACCGATGCTGACCGATTTCATCGATCCCAAGAAGGTGACCTACCTTCCCAACACCGCCGGCTGCTTCGACGCCGAGTCCGCGATCCGAACGCTCCGGCTGGCGCGCGAGGCGGGGGGGTGGGATCTGGTGAAGCTGGAAGTCCTTGGCGAGGCGAAGACGCTGTATCCCGACATGGTCGAGACACTGCGCGCGACCGAGGTGCTGGCGAAGGAAGGTTTCCTGCCGATGGTCTATTGCGTCGACGATCCGATCGCCGCCAAGCGGCTGGAGAATGTCGGCGCGGTCGCGATCATGCCGCTGGGCGCGCCGATCGGATCGGGATTGGGCATCCAGAATGCGGTCACGATCCGGTTGATCGTCGAGGGCGCCGGCGTGCCCGTGCTGGTCGATGCCGGCGTCGGCACCGCGTCGGATGCTGCGTTCGCGATGGAGCTGGGCTGCGACGGCGTGCTGATGAACACCGCGATCGCGGAAGCCAAGGACCCCGTCATGATGGCGGCGGCGATGCGCGCCGCGGTCGAGAGCGGGCGGCTGGCATACCGCGCCGGACGCATGGCGAAGCGGCGCTATGCCGATCCGTCGAGCCCGCTCGCCGGATTGATCTGACGACGGGCTCGTGACGCACCCGTGACGGAACCCGATGCACGATCGACAGTTTATTGTCGGCAATTCAAGCGGACGCCACCTTCGGCGACCGCGAAAGGCAATGGAGATCATCATGGGTGAATTCACCGACAAGGTCAAAGCGGCCGGCAACAAGATCGCAGGCGAAGCCAAGGAAGCCATCGGCAAGGCGACGCACAACGAGGAACTGACCGCAGAGGGCCAGGCCCAGCAGCTCAAGGGCGTCGGTCAGGACGTCAAGGGCAGCGTCAAGGGCGCGCTCGGCGACGATATCTGATCGGACCGACAGGTTCGAGGAATGGGCCGCTCCGGGCAACCGGGGCGGCCTTTTTCGTCATAGCCCGCGTCACGCCGTTCCGTTCTCCTGCGAACGCAGGAGCCCAGGCTCACAAGCGATGACGATCGTTACCCTGGGTTCCTGCTTTCGCAGGAAAACATCCTGGTCCATATCGATCGAAAGACGCCGGCAGTCGTCGACATGACCAGGAGAGTGATGATGACGGAATGGACGACGGTGGCGGACGGCCTACGCTTCCCCGAGGGCCCCGTGGCGATGCCCGATGGCAGCATCGTGCTGGTCGAGATCGCCGCCGGCCGAATCACCCGCGTACACCCCGATGGCACGAAGACGGTGGTCGCGACGCCCGGCGGCGGACCCAACGGGCTCGCCATCGGCCCGGACGGCAAGCTGTACTGCTGCAACAATGGGGGGTTCGAATATCTCGAAGCGGGCGGCATGCTCGCGCCGCACGGCATCGCGAAAGACTATTCGGGCGGCCGGATCGAGCGCATCGACCTGGACACGGGCGCAGTCGAGATTGTGTACGCATCCGGCGACCATGGCTGCGTCCTGCGCGGCCCCAACGACATCGTGTTCGACGCGCATGGCGGCTTCTGGTTCACCGATCACGGCAAGGTGGATTACGCGAACCGCGTCCACGACATCGTCGGCATATTCTACGCGAAGGCGGACGGCAGCTATCTGGAAGAGGTCGTCTTCCCCAGCAACAATCCGAACGGGATCGGCCTCTCGCCCGACGGCAAGCGGCTCTACGCGGCGGAGACCTACACCTGCCGGCTGATGGCGTTCGACGTGACCGCCCCAGGCAAGGTCGCACCCGATGCGGGGCCGGGTGGTCCGGGCATCCCGCTGTACCGGCCCGCCGGGTATAAATTCTTCGATTCGCTGGGAATGGAGGCGAACGGAAACATCTGCGTCGCGACGATCGGCGAATGCGGGATCAGCGTCATCTCGCCGGGGGGCGAACTGGTCGAATTCGTCGGGACCGACGACATCTTCACCACCAATATCTGCTGGGGCGGCGCCGACATGATGGACGCGTATGTCACCTGTTCGGGCACCGGTCGGCTCGTCAAGACGCGCTGGCCGCGGCCCGGTCTGAAGCTGGCGCATTGATGCGGCGCGATACGGTCGTCTTCGATTTCGGCGGCGTCATTACCTCGTCGCCGTTCGAGGCATTCGAACGGATGGAGCGCGTGCGGGGTTTGCCCGTCGGACTCGTGCGCCGGATCAACGCGACCGATCCCGATACCAACGCCTGGGCCTTGTTCGAGCGGGCGGAGATCGATGCGGCGGCGTTCGATGCACGCTTCGCAGCCGAGGCACGTGCGTTCGGCCATGACCTTCGTGGGCGCGATGTGCTGGCGTTGCTGTCGGGCGATATCCGGCCGCGGATGGTGGCCGCGATCGACTGGCTGAAAGCGAACGGATATCGCACCGGCTGCATCACCAACAACGTGCCGACGGGGCACGGCGCGGGCATGGCGGGAACGCCCGAAAAGGGTTCGGCCGTGGCGGCGATCCTCGCGCGGTTCGACCATGTGGTCGAAAGCTCGAAGGTCGGTATCCGCAAGCCCGACCCGCGCATCTACCGCATGGCGTGCGATGCGCTGGGGGTCGCGCCTGCGCAGTGCGTGTATCTCGACGATCTGGGGATCAACTGCAAACCGGCCGCCGCGATGGGGATGGTGGCGATCAAGGTCGTCGGAGAGGACCAGGCGCTGGTGGAACTGGCGAATGCGTTGGGGGTAGAGGTGCGCAGTTTCAGCTGATCGAGTCCTCGTCACCCCGGTCTTGAGCCGGCGCCCGCTTCTTCCTGGACGTCGAAGAAGCAGGGCCCCGGGTCGAGCCCGGGGTGACGAGGCGTTGGCGCGATAGGAAGCCCGCCAGCACAGGTTGCGGGCCGTCGCCTGCGCTCCTATGCCCCAGCCCGGTCAACCAACGGAGGCGGCATGGCGCAGAAACTCTATCCCGATGCCGCGGCGGCGCTCGACGGGTTGCTGTTCGACGGTATGACGATCTGCGCGGGTGGCTTCGGCCTGTGCGGCATTCCCGAGCGGCTGATCGACGCGATCCGCGATGCCCGCACGACCGGGTTGACGATCGCCAGCAACAATGCCGGGATCGACGGCGAGGGGCTGGGCAAGCTGCTGCGCACGCGGCAGGTCGCGAAGATGATCGCAAGCTATGTCGGCGAGAACAAGGAATTCGAGCGGCAATATCTGAGCGGCGAACTGGCGGTCGAATTCTGCCCCCAGGGCACGCTGGCCGAGCGGTGCCGGGCGGGCGGGGCGGGGATACCGGGCTTCTATACCAAGACCGGCGTCGGCACTTTGGTCGCCGAGGGGAAGGAGGTGAAGATCTTCGACGGCGAGGAATTCATCCTGGAACGCGGCATCCGCGCCGATCTGGCGATCATCAAGGGCTGGAAGGCGGACGAGAGCGGTAACCTGATGTTCCGAAAGACCGCGAGGAATTTCAACCAACCCATGGCGACGGCAGGGAAAATCTGCGTCGCCGAGGTGGAGGAGGTGGTGCCGGTCGGCAGCCTGGACCCCGACTGCATCCATCTGCCCGGTATCTACTTAAAGCGGATGATCGTCGGCGCGCCGTATGACAAGAAGATCGAATTCCGCATGGTCCGCGAGCGCGCATGATGCGCTCTTCTTCCTCCCCTCCCGTTCACGGGAGGGGCCGGGGGTGGGCGCTCGGCTTGCCACGAGCGGTGGTCGATGAGGAGAGCGGGCGCCCACCCCTAACCCCTCCCGCTCGCGGGAGGGGGATGGTTGCGCTGCTCGCGACGATCGCTCTCGCGGCAGCAGCGCCCGGCTCGGCGCGGGTGCTGAAACAAGCGCTCCCCGCAGCTTCCGCCCTGCAGGGCATGCAATATCTCTACGGCTCGGCCGAAAGCGCCGCTGCCAGCCATCAGGCCTGGAACGCGCTCGTCCGCTACGTTGCCCTCGTCGCCCGCGACCGCCCGACCAGCAGCGTCGTGCTGGCGGAGGCCTCGACGCTCGCCGCCCCGCACTTCGTGCCCTGTGACAAGAAACCGCTCGCCGCGGTGTTCGATGTCGACGAGACCGTCCTCCTGAACGAAGGCTTCGAATATGACGAGCTGACCGGCGCCCCCGGTCGACCGCTCGATCCGCGGTGGCGGCGCTGGGAGCATGACGGCATCCACCGGGTCACGCCGACGCCTGGTGCGCGCGACGCGTTGTCGGCGATTCGGGCGCTTGGCGTGACGGTCGTGTTCAACACCAATCGCGATGCCGACATGGCGCTGGATACCGAACGCGCGCTGGACGATGCCGGGCTGGGTCCCGCCGAGCACAAGAACACGCTGTTCCTGAAGGGCGACGACGATACCGGCAGCCTGAAGGACGTTCGCCGGAAGTGGATCGCAGACCGTTTCTGCGTCGTGGCGATGGGTGGGGATCAGCTGGGCGACTTCTCCGATCGGTTCAACCATCCCGGCCCCGTGAAGGCGCGGCGCGCGCGGGCGGATCTGCCCGGCATCGCGGGGCTTTGGGGCAATGGCTGGTTCGTCCTGCCCAATCCCGTCTACGGCACCGCTGTACAGGGTGGTGCGCGCGATATCTTTCCCAAGGACAAGCAATGGCGCGATCCCGGTCCGGATGCGCCGAAGGAGCCCAAACGATGAGCTGGTCGCGAAACGAAATGGCCGCCCGCGCCGCGAAGGAATTGCGCGACGGGTTCTACGTGAACCTGGGCATCGGCATCCCGACCCTGGTCGCGAACAACATACCCGAAGGCATGACCGTCACGCTCCAGAGCGAGAACGGGATGCTGGGTATCGGGCCGTTCCCCTATGAGGACGAGGTCGATCCCGACCTCATCAACGCCGGCAAGCAGACGATCAGCGAACTGCCCAACTCCGCGTATTTCAGCAGCGCGGACAGTTTCGCGATGATCCGCGGCGGGCATATCGACCTGACCGTGCTGGGCGCGATGGAGGTCAGCGAAGGCGGCGACATCGCCAACTGGATGATCCCGGGCAAGATGATCAAGGGCATGGGCGGCGCGATGGACCTGGTCGCGGGCGTCAAGAAGATCATCGTCGTGATGGAACATGTGTCGAAGGACGGCAGTGCGAAGTTCCTGCCCGCATGCACGCTGCCGCTGACGGGCAGGAACTCGGTCGACATGATAGTGACCGATCTGGCGGTATTCCGGCGACCCGACCATGCGACCCCCTTTGCGCTCGTGGAATGCGCGCCGGGTGTCGGCACCGACGAGATCGCGGCGAAGACCACGGCGCACTATACCGTCTGAGAAACCGCCGAAACGGCGCGACCTCCGGTCGCGCTCGAAACCGCGCCATGCCTAGATCGCCGCCGTCTGAAACGAACGGCGGGGGCCAGCATGGCGGACGACGGGGACGGCGATACGCCGGGGCATATCGCGGCGCTGATCAGCAGCCGCAACGACAGCGCGGGCAACGCGATCCGCGAATTCTACGCCTGCAACCCGCCCGCCTACGCGGTCTATCGTACCGACGCGCGGGTCATGATCGCGTTCGCGGACAAGGGCGCGACCGAGCGGGTGCAGCGGGCGAAGCTGGCGCCGCTCGGGCCGCTGCGCAGCGAGATCAACGGGCTGATCGACGGCTGGCGCAGCAGCAGGGACCATCGCCGGCTGGCGAAGGCGCGCACGTTCGACCGCCGGACCGCCGACGCGATCGTCATGGCGCTGGAGGATGACGACGTCGCCAACGCGACGATCGAACTGAACGCGGTCCGCAACGCCATCATCGACGGCCGCAATTCCGCCGCTCGGTTCCTGTACCTCATCACCGCGTTCGTCGTGGCGCTGGCGCTCATAACGCTGGTCGCCATCGCCAGCCTGCCGGGTCTCGGTCTACTGGTCGGATGGTGCGGGGCGAACGACGTCCTGATCGCCACCGTCGGCGGGGTGGCGGGGGCGTTCTATTCCATCGCGACCGGGCTGTCGAAGCGCACGATCCTGACCGACCTGCAACAGCGCGACAATGCGCAAGACGCGATCCTCAGGATGCTGATCGGGTTCATCTCCGCCGGCATCGTCATCTGCGTCATCCATTCGGGCGTGGGCGTGCAGATCGTGCCGCAGGGGGTCGACCATGCCTGGATGCAATTGGTCACGCTTGGCTTCCTCGCGGGCTTTTCCGAACGGCTGGTGCCCGATCTGCTCGCGAAGGCGGGCGCCGCGGTCGAGGCGACGCCCTTGCCGAACAGGGATCCGCTACGCGTCGCCCAGCCCATGCCCGCAGCGAAGACCGATCCCGGCGGCGGGCCACCGGTCCATGTCGATGGCGATTGCGCATCCGACGTGCCGCTGGCCGAGAGCGATGCGACGCCAGACGCCGCGCTGCCGGCCGCGACAGGAGGGGTGCAATGACCGACTATCCGCTGACTTGGCTGAACGATGTCCTCCTCGCCGCCAACCTGAAGGTCGCCGAGGTTTCCGGATGGCGGACGCGCGGGCTGAACCACGGGTTCGATCCCAAGGGCGTCATCGTCCACCACACCGGTGGCCCGGCCACGGGCAACATGCCCAGCCTGGGCATCGTCACCACCGGGCGACCCGATCTGACCGGACCGTTGTCGCAACTGGGCCTGGGCCGCGACGGGACCTTCTACTGCATCGCGGCCGGGTTCGCGCAGCATGCCGGCCCGGGCGCGTGGCACGGCATCGCCACCGGCAATACCAGCTTCATCGGGATCGAATGCGAGAATACCGGACTGCCCGCCGACCTGCCCTGGCCCGACGTGCAGATGGACGCATTGCGGCGCGGGGTGGCGGCTCTGCGGGCGCGACTGGGCGCGCCCGCGATCCTGTGCTGCGGCCACAAGGAATGGGCGCTGCCCAAGGGCCGCAAGACCGATCCGCTGTTCGACATGGACGGCCTCCGCGCCGATATCGCGCAGGCGATGGCCGGAACGCTGCCGACGCGGCCGCCGATCGCGCGGGTCGACCCCGCCGGCCGCCCCACCCTGCGACGCGGTGCGACCGGCGCGGATGTCGAAACGCTGCAACGCCTGCTCGGCGTGCCCGTCGACGGTGCCTTCGGGACCGGGACGGAGGCGATCGTCCGGGCATACCAGACGCAGCATCGCCTGGTGCCCGACGGCATCGTCGGTCGTGCCAGCTGGGCGCTGCTGTCACCCGGCTCGGCGCAACAAAATGACCCGGAACGATTGACCGAGGCATAGTTTCGGTTAACGCGGGCGACGCCATGACCGCGCGCCCGAAAACCCTGTACGAGAAGATCTGGGCTGCGCACGTCGTCGAGCGGCAGGGCGACGGGACGTGCCTGATCTATATCGACCGGCATCTGATCCACGAGGTGACCAGCCCGCAGGCGTTCGACGGGCTGCGCGCGGCCGGGCGCAGCGTTCGCCGTCCCGACCTGACGCTGGCGGTGCCGGATCATAATCTTCCTACTACACCGCGCGTCGATGCTGCCGGCCGGATGCTGCCGATCGCCGATCGGGAAAGCGCCGCGCAGCTCGATGCGCTTCGTCGCAACACCGCCGAATTCGGCATCGACTATATCGACGCGACGGCGGCGGAGCAGGGGATCGTCCACGTCGTCGGCCCCGAACTGGGCTTCACCTTGCCCGGCACGACGCTGGTCTGCGGCGACAGCCATACGTCGGCGCATGGCGCGCTGGGCGCGCTGGCGTTCGGGATCGGCACCAGCGAGGTCGAACATGTCCTCGCAACGCAGACATTGCTCCTAACGCCCTCCAATACCATGGAAATCCGTGTCGAGGGAACGCTCGGTTTCGGGGTCAGCGCGAAGGACGTCATCCTGTCGATCATCGGCCGGATTGGTGCGGCGGGCGGCACCGGCCATGTCATCGAATATACCGGCGACACGATCCGCGGCCTGTCGGTCGAGGGGCGGCTGACGATCGCGAACATGTCGATCGAAGGCGGCGCGCGAGCCGGGCTGATCGCGCCGGACGAGACGACCTTCGCGTATCTGCGGGGCCGGCCGATGGCGCCGGACGGCGAGGCATGGGACCGTGCGGTCGCGTATTGGCGCACGTTGCCGAGCGATGCGGGCGCGGCGTACGACCGTACCGTGCGCCTGGCCGCGACAGATATCGCGCCCGCCTTGACCTGGGGCACCAGCCCCGAGGATGTGGTCGCGATCACCGGCGTCGTACCCGATCCGGAAAGCTTCGCCGATCCGTCGAAACAGGCCGCGGCGCGCAAGTCGCTCGAATATATGGGACTGACCCCCGGCACTGCGATGCAGGACGTCGCGGTGCAGCATGTCTTCATCGGTAGCTGCACCAACAGCCGGATCGAGGACCTGCGCGCCGCCGCCTCGGTCGCGAACGGCCGGCATGTCGCGGACGGCGTGCGCGCGCTGGTCGTGCCGGGATCGGGGCTCGTCAAGCGCCAGGCGGAGGCCGAGGGACTGGACCGCATCTTCCTCGGTGCAGGCTTCGAATGGCGCGAGCCGGGCTGTTCGATGTGCCTGGCGATGAACCCCGACAAGGTGCCGCCGGGCGAGCGCTGCGCCTCGACCAGCAACCGCAATTTCGTCGGGCGGCAGGGGCCGGGCGCGCGGACGCATCTGGTCAGCCCGGCGATGGCGGCAGCGGCGGCGGTGACGGGGCGGCTTGCCGACGTTCGCGATCTGATGACGGTATAATTGGAGAGAATGGCATGAAGAAGGTCTTCGCATTGCTGGTGATCGGCGCGGTGATGAGCGGCGTGTTCGCCTATGCCGCAACGACGCGCGCCGCCGCCGCGACCACGCGCGCGGACTGACGCGGATGCAGCCGGTCGTGCAGGTATCGGGGGGAGCGTACCCCTGGGGGGCGAAGAACGTCGACACCGACGTCATCATTCCTGCGCACTGGCTGAAGACGGTGACGCGCACCGGCCTGGGTCGCGGTGCGTTCGAGACGGTGCGCAGCACACCGGGCAACATCTTCGACGATCCCGCCTATGCCGGATCGCCGATCCTGATCGCGGGCGACAATTTCGGCTGCGGGTCCAGCCGCGAACACGCCGCCTGGGCGCTGGCCGACATGGGCATCAAGGCGGTGATCGCGCCGAGCTTTTCCGACATCTTTTCGGGCAACGCGTTCAAGAACGGCATCGTCGCCGTCGTCCTCCCGCAAGGGGCGATCGATCGGCTGCTCGCGGTGGCGAAGGATCAGCCGATCGCGATCGACCTGGAGACGATGACGGTCACCACGCCGTACCAGGACCGTTTCGCCTTCACGCTCGATCCGTTCCGCCGGCAGTGCCTTATGGAGGGGCTGGACGAGATCGGCCTGACGCTGGCAAGGGATACCGCGATTTCGAAATACGAAGGCGCGGTCAACGAGAACCGCCCCTGGATCACGGAGAGGCGCGGTTATGAAGGCATTGCTGTCTAAGGCGGTCGGCGGACCCGAAACACTGGAACTGAGCGACGCGCCCGATCCGGTCGCGGGTCCGGGGCAGGTGGTGGTCGCGGTTCGCGCCTGCGCGATCAACTACCCGGATGTCCTGATCATCGAGGACAAATATCAGTTCAAACCCGAACGCCCCTTCGCGCCGGGCGGCGAGATCGCGGGCGTCATCGACTCGCTGGGCGAGGGCGTGGAGGGCTGGCACGTCGGCGACCGGGTCATCGGGATGATCGGGCATGGCGGGCTGGTCGAGAAGGTCGTCGTCGATCCGGCACGGATGTATCGCCTGCCGGAGGGGCGCAGCTTCGCGGAGGGTGCGTCGCTGATCCTGACCTACGGCACGACGATCCATGCCTTGCTCGACCGCGGGCATCTGAAGGACGGCCAGACGCTGCTGGTGCTGGGCGCCGCGGGCGGGGTCGGGCTGGCGGCGATCGAACTGGGCAAGGCGTTCGGTGCGCGCGTCGTGGCGGCGGTGTCGTCCGACGAGAAGGCCGCGGCGGCAAAGCAGGCGGGGGCGGACGAGACGATCGTCTATGCTCGCGCGCCGTTCGACAAGGCGCAGTCCAAGGCGCTGGCGGACCAGTTCAAGGCAGCGGGCGGGAAGGGTGGCTTCGACGTCATCTACGATCCGGTCGGCGGCGACTATGCGGAGCCGGCGCTGCGGTCGATCGGTTGGGAAGGGCGCTACCTCGTGGTCGGCTTCCCGGCGGGCATCCCGCGGTTGCCGCTCAACCTGACCTTGTTGAAGAGCTGCGACGTCTGCGGCGTGTTCTGGGGCGCCTTCGCGGCGCGCGATCCCAAGGCGAATGCGGCGCACATGGATCATCTGTTCCGGCTGTGGGAGGAAGGCAAGATCGCCCCGCGCGTGACCGAGACGTTCCCGCTGGCGCGCGGCGGCGACGCGATCGCGAAGATGGCGGCGCGCGGGGCGATCGGGAAGCTGGTGGTGGAAGTGTCCTGACTTCCCCCCTCCCGTTTACGGGAGGGGCTGGGGGTGGGCGCTCGCTATCAACCAGCCGCATCTTTAGAGGCGAGCGACAGCCCACCCCAATCCAGTAAACCGCGCCCCGCGTTGTTTCGGTCGTGCCGGGGGCATGACCGACTTGGAACTCGCCTGCGGGAGGGGAGCGGTTAGGTAGGCTTCCCCAACACGCCCGCCATCGACACCGTCGCGCTCCCCCGCTTCGCCGCGACCGGCTGCGACGGATCCGGCGCCCAGCCGGTCAGATACACGATATCGAACCGCTCCCGGATGCGCCCGTCCGGCCCGGCCAGCGCGGAGAACGCCGCCGCAGCACGGTCCAGCACCGCGCGGGTCATCGGCGTGCGATCGACGAGGATGTTCGTCGCCGCCATGCCGCGCAGATCCTCGATCAGCCGGAACACATGCGGATAGCCGACATCCAGCGTCTCGATATCGGCGACGGGTAGCGCGAACCCGGCACGGGCGAGGAGATCGCCCGCCGACCGGACATCGACCAGCGGATGCAGCCGTGCGGCCGGCCGATCCGCCTCCGCGGTCCGCAGCGCGGCGCGCAGCTGCGGCAGGCTGCCCCCGCCGACGAACGCGCCGAGGAACAGCCCGTCGGGCCGGAGCGCCCGCCGTGCCAGCATCAATGCGCCGGGCAGGTCGCCGACCTGATCGAGCACCCCGGCGCTGACCACCAGATCGAACGACGCATCGGCGAAGGGCAGGCGGTCCTCGTCCGCTTGCACGCCCGCGTCGGCGCGCGCGAACCGCGCCCCGGGGTCCATCCGCGCGACCCGCGTACCCGCCGGTGGCACGAACGCCCCGTCGAAACTGCCGAGGTCGAGGACGTCCGCAAAACCGCGCTTCACGCTGTCGAGCCGCTCGGCGATCCCCTCCAGCATCGTCGCGCGCAGAAAGTCGTGGGCGGCATAGCCGGGCGCAGCACGGTCGCGGCGACGGCGGCGCGCGGCGCGATCGAAGATGTCTGGGGTCATACGCGGTCTATATGGTAGGCGATGTGATCGCGACCAGCGGTGATCGCGTCCGGCGTGCGCTGCCAAGCGGCCTGGGTCCGGCGGCCGTGCGCAAGCGCCACGACCATCCGCTCGCGCGAACCATCGGATCCCGTCCCAACATCGCTTGCCCTCCCGCGCGCGCTGCCGGCAAAACCCCGGCACATGCCCCGCTGGTTCGCCCCCATCGCCGTCATCGGCCGCCTCGCTCTGCCGCCGCGGTGCGCGGGGTGCGGGGTTCCCGTGCGGGAGGACCATCATTTCTGCGCCTCTTGCTGGAACGGCCTGCGGTTCATCGCGCCGCCATGGTGTGCGCGCTGCCACCGTCCCTTCGCCTATGACCGCGGCCCCGATGCCCGCTGTGCCGCATGCCTCGTCCAACCGCCGATCCATCGCGGCGTCCGGGCCGCGGTCGCCTATGGCGACACCGCGCGCATCCTCGCGCTGCGGCTGAAATACGGGCGGCGGATATCGATCGCGCAGACGATGGCGCGGCAGATGCAACGGCTGATGCCGGCGGACGCCGCGCTGATGGTGCCGGTCCCGCTCCACCGCTGGCGTTTGTGGTCGCGCGGGTACAATCAGGCAGCGCTGATCGCCGATGCGCTGGCGAAGCGGACGGCGGTGCCGGTGGATCGCCACGTCCTGGTCCGTCGCCGCGCCACGCCGTCGATGCGGCTGATGGGGCGCCGCAAGCGGGCGGAGATCGTCGCGGGCGCGTTCGCGGTCGTCGATCCACGGCGCGTCGCGGGGCGGGCGGTGGTGCTGGTCGACGACGTCTACACCACCGGTGCGACGGCGACCGCCTGCACGCGCGCGCTGCTGAAGGCGGGGGCGGCATCGGTGTGCGTGCTGTGCTGGACGCGGGTCGTCGACGGCACCGATTGACAAGCCCCGCGCCGCACCACATTTCCCAGATCATGGCCAAAGTCGAAATCTACACCAAGGCGTTCTGCCCCTATTGTTCGCGGGCGATGCAGTTGCTGGCGGGCAAGGGCGTCGATACGCAGGAATACGACATCACGATGGACCGCGCGAAGCGATCCGAGATGCTGGAACGCGCGCAAGGGCGATCGACGGTGCCGCAGATCTTCATCGACGGCGCGCATATCGGCGGATCGGACGATCTGGCTGCGCTCGATCGTTCGGGGAAGCTCGACCCGCTGCTCGGCTGATGCGCATCGGCGTCCTCCAGATGACGAGCGGGATCGATCCCGCCGCCAATGCGGAGACGCTCGTCGATGCCGTCGCACGGGCGGGCGGGGCGGGGGCGGGCATGGTCTTCACCCCCGAAATGTCGGGCCTCATCGACCGCGACCGCGCGCGCGCTGCGGAGTCGATCGTCGCCGAGGACTCGGACCCGGTGCTAGCGGCGGTGCGGAATGCCGCGGCGAAGGCGGGGATATGGGTCCATATCGGCTCGCTCGCCATTCGGCGCGCCGATGGTCGCTACGCCAATCGCGGCTTCGTGATCGATGCCGCCGGCGACATCCGCGCGCGGTACGACAAGTTGCATCTGTTCGACGTCGACCTGCCGACCGGCGAGCGCTGGCGGGAATCCGCGGCCTATGCCGGCGGGGACGGCGCAGTGGTCGTCGATACCCCGGCGGGCAGGTTGGGACTGAGCATCTGCTACGACCTGCGTTTCGCCGCCTTGTACGCGGCGCTCAGCGATGCGGGCGCGGACCTGTTTGCGATCCCCGCCGCCTTCACCCGGCCGACGGGCGCGGCGCATTGGCATGTGCTGATGCGCGCGCGGGCGATCGAGGCGGGGGCGTTCGTCGTCGCCGCGGCGCAGACCGGTACGCATGCCGACGGGCGCACCACCTTCGGCCATTCGCTGGCGATCGATCCCTGGGGCGACATATTGCTCGATATGGGCGATGCGCCGGGGCTCGGCTTCGCGGAGATCGATACGGCGCGCGTCGGCGAGGTGCGGGATCGCATTCCGGTGCGCGCGCATCGGCGTCCGATCCCGCCGGTCACGGTGCGTTGATCGTCTTCGACCTGCGCTGTTCGGGCGGGCATGTATTCGAGGCGTGGTTCACCTCCGGCGCGGCGTATGACGCGCAATCGTCGGCGCGGCAGGTGCGGTGCCCGATCTGCGACGATGCCGATGTCGCCAAGGCACTGATGGCGCCCAACATTCCCGCCAAGGCCAATCGCGCCGCGCCCACGCTGCACCCGGATCAAGCGAAGACGCTGCTCAAGGCGCTGGCCACCGCGCAGGCGAAGGCCGAATGGGTCGGCCCCGCTTTCGCCGACCGCGCCCGCGCGATGCACGACGGGGAGGAGACGCCGGCGACGATCCATGGGCAGGCGACGCCAGCGGAGGCGAGGGCGCTGGCCGAGGACGGCGTACCGGTTCTGCCGTTGTTGCTGCCGGTAGCGCCACCCGAAACGAAGCATTAGCGGCCGCGTACGACCTCGCAGCCGATGCGCGCGTCGGGATAGATATCGGTCTTCGCCGTCCGCACCGTGACGCTTCGCACCCTCGCATCCGCGAGACACAGCGCCGCGATCGCCTCGCATAGCGTTTCCTGCAACGCGAACCGGCGGTCCTTCGCCAGCGCCAGGATGCCGGTGCGGACGAAATCATAATCCAGCACCCGGTCGATCGAGTCTTCGTCCAGCGGAGTTGGATATTCGATGGTCAACCGAACCGATATGGTGACCGGTTGCGGCTCGACCTCGTGCGGATAGATCCCCAGCCGGATCAGGACGCGCAGATCGTCGAGGAGGGTGGCGAACTCAGCCACGGGCACGCTCGAACATCACGTCGCGCGTCCGCGGCAGGAAACGCTGGCCGGCGTCGGCATACAGCGTCTGGCCGTGCACCCCGCGCGCGGTCATCAGGAACGCGACCACATCGGCGATATCGTCGGGATCGACCGGGCGACGCAGCAGGTTCTCGCGCGCGACCGCCTCGAATTCCGCCTGGGTCTGGTCGCCGCTCGGCAAGGCCAGCCCGGGCGCCACCGCATTCACCGCGATGCGGGGGGCGAGTGCCTGTGCCAACATCGTCGTCGCGCCGGCCAGCGCGACCTTGCCGGCGGTGTAGGAGAAGAAATCGGGGTTCAGGTTCGCCACCTTCTGGTCGAGGATATTCACCACCGCACCGTCCGCGACATCGTCCTGACGCGCCAGGGCGGCGGCCAGAAGCGCGGGCGCCGAGTGCCCGATCGCGTACAGCCGGGCCAGTAGCGCGGGATTGAGCGTCGGCGGGGTGTCGTAGGCGAAGGCCGACGCGCCATTGACCAACCCGTCGATCGGCGCGGCCGCCGCAGTCCGCGCGCGCGCGAACAGGTCGCCGATCGCAGCCGTATCGCTCAGGTCGCCTTGGACGATCGCGCCGCCGAGTTCGCTCGCCAGCGCCCGCGCGTCCTCGCCGGAGGAACCGTAGTGGACGACCACCCGGTGTCCATCCGCCGCCAGACGCCGTGCGATGATCGCACCCAGCCGCTTCGCGCCCCCCGTAACCAGGATGGTTCTAAACCGCATCGTCACGAACCCCGCATCAGCGCGAGGACTTCCTTGCGGCTGCGTTCGTCGTCGCGGAAGACCCCCATCATCCGGCTGGTCACCATCGATACGCCCGGCGTGCGCACGCCGCGTGCGGTCATGCAGGCGTGGCTGGCCTCGATCACGACCGCGACGCCGTGGGGTTTCAGATTTTTCCAGATACAATCAGCCACCTCCGCGGTCAGCCGCTCCTGCACCTGGAGCCGGCGTGCGAAGGCGTGAAGCACACGCGCGAGCTTCGAGATGCCGACGACATGGTTGCGGGGCAGATAGGCGATATGCGCCTTGCCGATGATCGGCGCCATATGATGTTCGCAATGCGACTGGAACGGGATGTCGCGCAACAGCACGATCTCGTCATAGCCGCCCACTTCCTCGAACACGCGCGCCAGATGATGTTCGGTATTGTCGCCATAGCCCTAACAATATTCGCGCCACACCT
>CAXTVB010000015.1:0-10608 GCA_964247555.1 uncultured Sphingomonas sp.
GCGACTGGGTCGAGATCGGCCGCCAGTTCCGGCGAAGCCGCGATCCGTTCCCGCGTCCACAGCAGTGCGTCGATGACGGTATTGCCGGTTACATGGACGCCTGCGGTGACGTTCTCGCGCGCGAGCGCGGCGGCGGCGGTGTCGGTCGGCGCGAAGTGCAGGTCGGCGATCGGCGCGACGATTCGGCGGTTCACCTCTTCGGGCCAGGGGTGATAGATGTCGCCCGAACGCAGGCCCGCCTCGACATGCGCGACCGGGATCTTGCGATTATAGGCTGCGAGCGCCCCCGCCATCGCGGTCGCGGTATCGCCTTGCACGATCACCCGGTCGGGTCGCTCGCGGTCCATGACCTCGCCCAACCCCGTCAGCAAGCGCGCGGTCAGCCGGTCGAGCGTCTGCCCCGGTTCCATCAGGTTCAGGTCGATGTCGGGCACGATGCCGGCGATCGCCAGCACCTGATCGAGCAATCCGCGATGCTGCGCGGTCACGCAGGTCACGACCTGCATCCCACCCGCGGCGTCCAACGCGCGAACGACGGGGAACAGCTTGATCGCCTCCGGACGCGTGCCGAAGACGATCAGGATCTTGGGAGCCCTCGTGGCGATGCGGTCGGTCATCGCGCAGGCGGTAGCAGCGCGGGGGTTAAACCCGCACTAACCGCGCGTTGATTCAGGCGAACTTGGCGATGGCGCTGGCGCGGGAGGACATTGGTGAGGCGGTGCGGGTTTGCACACTACCTGCTGTTGACAGCCGGTCGGGACTAGAACGCGTTCCGATGCAGCAAAACCCGTGCCGTCAGGAAGATGATTTTTACGTCGCGCCAGATCGACCAATTTTCCAGATATTCCAGATCGGCCTGTAGGCGGTTTCTCAAATCGTCCTCGACCAATGTCGCCCCGCGAAAACCGCGAATCTGCGCCAAGCCCGTGAGGCCGGGCTTGGTCGCATGGCGGTCCCAGTACCGGCGGTCGACCTCCCAGAACAATTTGTCCGCCGCGCGCGATCCCAACGCGTGAGGTCGGGGGCCGACGATGCTCATCTCTCCGCGCAGAACGTTGAAAAGCTGGGGCAACTCGTCGATACTCGTCCGGCGGATGAACGCGCCGCAGCGAGTGATCCGGTCGTCGTCGCGGGCAGTCGATCGGTGGCCACGATGATCGCCGCTGTTGCTGTGCATGCTGCGAAATTTCAGCATTTGAAACATCTGGTTGCCACGCCCGATCCGGACTTGGCGGAAGAGGATCGGTCCGGCGCTGTCCAGCTTCACCCACAGCGCGGTACCGATGAGGATCGGTGAGGTGAGCAAAATGCCGACCAATGCGACGAGGATATCGAACAGTCGCTTGACGGTCCGGTCTACCAGATTGAGCGGACCGGCAGCGACGATGATCGAGGGGTTGTCCCGGTCGGGGCCGAGGCCGAGCGGACTGAGCGTTGCCATTTCGGGTATCGCGATTTCGCCCTGGATATGCGCGCCGCGCAGTAGACGTGCCCAGGCTTCGCGCCGTTCGGCGGGGCAGCAGATCACGACCCGGTCCGCGGGCGCGAGCGCGGTCGCGAGACGATCATACATTACGGGGTCATGGTTGTCGGGATCGAGATCGGCTCCGGCGGTCATCACCAGCGAAAAACGGCCTGGCGGTACGGGCTGGTCGCGATCATTGATAAGGATGACGCTGAACGGATTGCCGCCGATAATCGCGACCATGTGGCGAGCAAAGGAATAGCGCGCGATCGCGATCAGCAGCAGAGCGAAGACTGACCCAACCGCGATCGTCAGCCGCTGGAACGAATCGCTGCTTCTGGAATAAAAGCCGATCAGGAGCATGATCGCGACCGCCGCCAGGAACGCCTGCGCGCCGCAACGCACCGAGCGGAACGGATCCTGCACTACGTGGGACGCATAGGCATCGAAGTTGAGCGCGACGATCACATATGTCGGCAAGAGAACCAGCGCGAAAACCAGCCAGTTGGTGTCGACCAGGAACGTTTGCCGAAAACTCGCCGCGGCGGCGAACCCCGCCAGGATAGCAGCGCTGTCAAAGGCGAGCTGATAGACGAAAGCGCGCACGCGCAGTGTGGAACTACTGGGCCGCCAGATCGTGCGGCGGGCACCAGACCGTCGTGCGTTCCCCGATGGTTCGATCATCGGCGTCTCGCCGTCGGAGACGACCGGACCGTCATCGTCAAATTGGTCGGTCACTTTACTCATACTCGCATGACCTGGTCCGTCCGTCCCAGCCATGGAACGCCGTTATCATAGATCGGGCGGGCGGCGATATCCAGATCGGCCCTAGCGGCCACACCCCCGGCATCCGGGGTCCTTGGGCAGGCGGATCGTGCGGAAGCGTAAGGACAACAGATCGGTCAGCAGCAATTTGCCCGCCGGATCCTCGCCGAACGGGTAGACGGCGCGCAATACCTCCAGGGCGGCGAGGCTACCTATCATGCCCGTGACAGGGCCGAGAATGCCATCCTCCGCACAGCTCGTTTCCGCCACATCGGGGGTGTCGCCGACGAAGCAGCGGTAGCAGGGCAAAGTGGGTTCCCAGCCGCGATAGACGCCGAGCTGCCCCTCGAACTGGCCGACCGCGGCGGAGACCAGGGGGATGCGGGCGGCGTAGGCGGCGTCGGCGACCGCGAAGCGGGTCGCAAAATTGTCGCAGCCGTCCAGGATGACGTCGGCACCCGCGATCGCCGCGGCGGCATTGTCGCGGTCGATCCGGAGCGCGTGCGAAACCACCGCGACGTTGGGGTTCAGCCGGCGGACGGCATCGGCGGCGGCGTCGACTTTCGCGCGTTGCAGGTCGGTGCCGGCGAAGATGGTCTGGCGTTGGAGGTTGGAGGCTTCGACCCGGTCGTCGTCGATCAGGATCAGTCGGCCGATCCCCGCGGCGGCAAGATACTGGATCGCCGGGGATCCGATCCCACCGGCGCCGACGATCGCGACGGTCGCCGCCTTGAACCGCGCCTGTCCGGCACCGCCGACTTCCTTCAGGACGACGTGGCGAGCGTAGCGTTCGAGTTCGGCATCGGTCAGCGCGGCGGACGTATCGGTCACGGGCCCCAGGCGAAGACGAGCCGCGTCCTGTACCAGCGTTCGCCTTCGGCCGGCGGCGTGTCGATATTGTCGCGGGTGCCGCTCGCTACCAGGCCGGCGGCATATTGCTCGACGGTCGGGCATTGGATGGCGCGCGGGATGACCCGGCGGACGCCGCCGTCCGCATTCGCCAGCACTGCGACATCGACCGCCAGTGTCCAACCCGCCGTACCGCGGATCGCGGCGGCGCACCGCCCCTGATTTACCTCGTCGCGGACGTATGCCGAGGTGGCGGCGGTCGGATCGGCGGGTTTGCGAAGGATGAGCCGTGGTAGCGTCGACCAGTCCTGCGGCGGCAGGAGCGGCTGAGGCGGGCTTTCGGGGGCCAATGCGGCAACCATTCCGGCGAAGAGCAAAGCGATCATCGTCCGGTTGATCCGAATCCGCCAATACCGCGTTCCGTATCGTCCAATTGCTCGACGTCGTCCAGCACGGCGCGCTGGACGGCGGCGGGAACGAGTTGGGCGATCCGTTCGCCGCGGGCGATCGGGAAGGGGTCGGTGCCGAGATTGGCGAGGATGACCTTCACCTCACCGCGATAGTCGCTGTCGATCGTGCCGGGCGTGTTCAGGCAGGTGACGCCGTGCTTCAGCGCCAGCCCGGAGCGCGGGCGGACCTGCACCTCATACCCTTCCGGAATTGCGATCGCGAAGCCCGTCGCGACCGCGGCGCGCGCACCGGGCGCGAGGGTCAGCGCCTCCGCGGCGACGATGTCCATCCCGGCGGCCCCAGCGGTCGCATAAGCGGGCAGGGGGAGGCCGTCGCCATGCGGCAGGCGACGAACTGCGATTCGGATCGGGGTCATGACAGCTCCAGCGCGGCAGCGATTCGGTCGGCCAGCCGTGCGGCGATGTCCGATTTGGCGGCGACCGGCCAATCCTCGACGCCGTCCGCGGTCACCAGATGGACCCGATTCGCCTCCGTGCCGAAGACGCCGGCGGACACGTCGTTGGCGACGATCCAGTCCACGTCCTTGCGCGCGCGTTTCGCGACGGCGTTGGCGACGACATTCTCCGTCTCCGCCGCGAAGCCGATGAGGAGGGCGGGGCGGTGCGGACTTTTCGCCATCGTCGCCAGGATGTCGGGGTTCTCGACGAGCGTCAGGACGGGCGGGGCACCGTCCTTCTTCACCTTTTGCGGTGCCGCCTCGACGCGCCAGTCGGCCACGGCGGCAACCAGGACGGCGATGTCCGCGGGCTGTGCCGCCGATACCGCGCCGGCCATGTCGCGCGCGCTCTCGACGTCGATCCGGTCGACGCCCGCGGGGGTCGGCAGGTCCACCGGTCCCGCTACAAGCGTGACTCGTGCGCCGCGCGCGGCAAGCGCACCGGCGACCGCGAAGCCCTGTCGACCCGACGAGCGATTGGCGATGTAGCGTACGGGGTCGATCGGTTCGTGCGTCGGGCCGGCGGTCACGATCGCGTGGCGACCAACGAGGGAACGCCCGCCCACGGAAAGCATGCGATCGATCGCGTCCGCAATCACGAGGGGTTCCGGCAGCCGGCCTGGACCATATTCCCCGCACGCCATCGCGCCCTCGTCCGGTTCCAGCACCGTCACGCCGTCCGATCGCAGCCGGGCGACGTTGCGCCTCGTCGCCGAATGCTGCCACATCCGCACGTTCATCGCCGGTGCGGCCAGGACGGGCTTGTCGGTCGCGAGCAGCAGCGTCGTCGCAAGATCGTTCGCCAGGCCCGCCGCCATCCGCGCCAGCAGGTCCGCGGTGGCAGGCGCGACGACGACCAGGTCCGCCTCCCGGCTGAGCTGGATATGGCCCATCTCGGCCTCGTCCTTCAGATCCCAAAGGCTGGTATAGACCTGGTCCTCGCTGAGCGCGGCGAGCGTCATCGGGGTCACGAACTGACTGCCGCCCTCGGTCAGGACGCAGCGGACCGCATAGCCGCGCTTCTTCAGCAGGCGGATCAGCTCGCACGCCTTGTACGCCGCGATGCCGCCGCCGACGATCAGGAGGATACGCTTCATCGCACCACCCTCTTCACCGTGATCCGCCGTTTGTCGAGCGCGGCGGCGGTCAGGTCGCGCAGGCCGTCGGGCACGAAGGCAAGTCCGACCAGGATCGTCGGTGCGATCAGCAGGCCCCAATAGAAGGTATCGACACGTCCGAAAATGCCGAGGATCGCGGCATAGACCGCGAACAGCGCAAGCGCGTGGAGCGCGAGCGGATCGCGCCAGGCGCTCCAGCCGAACAGCGCCAGCCCGACGATCGGCGCGGCGAACCAGAGCGGCGCGAGGCCGAGCGCGGTCGAGATCGACACGGTGCGGACGAAGAAGCCGAAGCCCAGCAGCCCCGACCAGCCGGGTGAGGAGGGGTCGAGCGGCCGGACGACTCGCGCGACCGCTTCGGCATGGAACAGCAGCGCCGCCGCCAGGATCGCTAGCGCCAGGCTCCAGCCCAGCGTCTCGCGCCGTTCGCCTTCCAGCAGCGCCAGCCCGCCCATGATCGCCAGATAGGGTGCGGCGGTTTCGCGGATCAGCACCGCGACCAGCCCGAACGCGACCGCCTCGACCCAGCGCCCGCGCTGGCGGAGCGCCAGGCTGAGCGCGACGAACAGACCCGCCCAGATCTCGTGGAAATAAGCGAGATCGGCTTGCACGAAGGCGATGAGCCCCCCCGCGAGGAGTGCCATCGCGACGATCCGCGGCGGTCCGCGCGCGAAGGCGGGTTTCAGCCGCCGCCACCATGCGAGCGCGACGGCGAGCACGAGGACATAGAGCAATACCCGCGTCGCCGGTCCGGGCAGTACCGACAGCACCACCGCGAGCGTCGGCAGGCGGAAGGTGACGAAGGGTTTCAGGGGATAATCGCCGCTGCGCAGCGCGTCCGCGGTGATGGTGTAGTAGTTGCCGCCGTGCCGGACGCCGTCGACGATCGTTTCGTACAGTACGACATCCGCCTGGTCCTGCGCGCGCTTGGCGGGATCATGGCTGATGGGGGGCGGGCCGGGGGTGCCGAGGGCGAGGAAGCAGGCGAGGAGGACCCCGGCGAGGAGGGCGAGAGCGGTGCGGGCGGCGCGTGTCGAAAGCGTGGCGTAGCGCGAAGGGCGGGCGAGCCAGAGGGGAGTGAGGGGGCGGCGCAACAGCGGTTGGGCGACGCGAACCGTCACCGCAACGCCACCAAGACCACCAGCGCCCCCGCGAAAGCCGCCAACATCGCAACGACCGCATACCGCCAGCCGCCCCCGAGCCGAACGACCTCCACCTCGCGCAACGGCGGGCTCGGCGGTGCGCCCTCCGGCGCCGGGAACCGCGCTTCGATCCGCCGCACCAGTTCCGGCAGCCGCGACAAGGTCCGGAAATCGGTGATCAGCCGGTCCGCCAGCGCCGCCTCCGGCCCCAGCTCGTCGCGCAGCCAGCCCCGGACGAATGGCGCCGCGGTGTCCCACATGTTGATGTCGGGATCGAGCGCGGTCGCCACGCCCTCCACCATCACCATCGTCTTCTGTAGCAGCAGCAGATGCGGCTGCGTCGCCATGTCGAAATCGCGCGTGATGGAGAACAGCCCCTCCAGCATCATGCCGATCGACATGTCCTTGACCGGCAATCCGCGCATCGGTTCGCCGACTGCACGCAGCGCCGTCGCGAATTCGGCGACATTGTGGTGCGCGGGGACGTAGCCCGCCTCGAAATGGATCTCCGCGACGCGTTTGTAGTTGCCGGTGATGAGCCCGTAGAGGATCTCCGCGAGCCACACCCGCGCGCGGCGGTCGATCCGGCCCATGATCCCGAAATCGATCGCAGCGATCCGGTTGCCGGGCAACGCGAACAGGTTCCCCTGGTGCATGTCGGCGTGGAAGAACCCTTCCGCGATCGCCTGGCGCAGGAACGCGCCGACCAGCGTCTCCGCAAGCTTGTGCGTGTCGTACCCCGCGGCGATCAGTGCGTCGCGGTTCGACAGCTTGATGCCGTCGATCCATTCGAGCGTCATCACCTTTGTCGCGGACCGTTGCCAGTCGATCGCCGGCACGACGAACCCGGGCTCCGCGGTCATCGCGTCGGCGAGTTCGGACGCGGACGCCGCCTCGCGCCGGAGATTCAGCTCGCGCAGCGTCCAGCGCTTGAACGTCTCGATGACCAGCCGCGGGCGCAGCCGCATCGCCTCGCCGCCCATTCCTTCGACCTGCGCGGCGGCCCATTCATAGGTTGCGATCGCACGGGTGAAGTCGTCCTCGACGCCGGGCCGGAGCACTTTCACCGCCACCGCGCGTCCTTCGGTCGTGACGGCGCGGTGGACCTGCGCGATCGACGCCGCGCCGACCGGAACCTCGTCGAAGCGCGAATAGAATTTCGAAATCGGCCCGCCGAGCCCCGTCTCGACCGCCGCGGCGATCTCCGCGAACGGCACCGGCGGCAGCGCGTCCTGAAGCCGCATCAGGTCGTGCGCGGCCTGTTCGCCGACCAGGTCGGGACGGGTGGCGAGCGTCTGTCCCAGCTTGATCGCGGCGGGCCCGATCGCCTGGAACGCATCCGCATAGCGCGGCACCTTCGGCACCCGCGCGCCGATCCGCGCGATCCGGGCGATGCGGCGGACGGAACCCGGCGTGTTCGGATCGCGCTCGATCCCCGTCAGCGCTCCGTGCCGCGCGAGGATGCGGCCCCATTTCAGGAGCCGCCAGAGATGGGTGGCGGAGGTCGTCACGGCTCAATCCTCCCCGCGCGCGGGGAGGAACGAACAGCACCCATCAAATCTTCCAGCCGCTATGGATCGCGACCAGGCCGCCCAGCATCGGCTCGACATTCGTCCGTACGAACCCCGCCTCGCCGATCATCGCCCGGAACGTCGGCATGTCGGGGAAGCGACGGATCGACTCGATCAGATAGCGATAGCTGTCCGCATCCTGCGCCAGCAGTTGCCCGAGCTTGGGCACGAGCGTGTGCGAATAGGCGTCGTACACGTCCTTGAATCCGGGCCACAGCGTCGTCGAGAATTCCAGGCAGAAGAACCGGCCGCCACGCCGCAGCACGCGGTGCGCCTCGCGGAGCGCCGCGGGGATGTCGGTCACGTTCCGGATGCCGAACGCGATCGTGTACGCGTCGAAGAACCTGTCGGGAAAGGTCAGCGTCTCCGCATTGGCCTCCGACCATACCAGGCGGTCGATACCGCGCTTCTGCGCACGGCCCATGCCGACTTCCAGCATCGCCGGATTGATGTCCGCCACCGTCACCGCGGCGCCCGACCTCGCCAGCCGGAACGCGATGTCGCCGGTGCCGCCGGCCATGTCGAGGATATGCTCGCCGGTGCGCGGGGCGATGCGGCGGACGAAGCGGTCCTTCCACAGCCGGTGCATGCCTCCCGACATCGCGTCGTTCATCAGGTCGTAGCTGCCGGCGACGCTGGTGAATACACCGCCCACCCGCGCGGTCTTGTCGGTGGCGGGGATGTCTTCATAGCCGAAGGAGACGGTGTCGTTCATGCCCTGCGCTCTAGCCGCGGCTTGTGGTGCGGGCAAACGCAACCTAGCTCGCAGGTCACATGCCCGAACTTCCGGAAGTCGAAACCACCGTCCGCGGGCTCGCTCCCGTGCTGGAGGGCCAGCGATTGGCCCGCGTGGACCCACGCCGTGCCGATCTGCGCAAGGCGATTCCCGTCGATTTGCGGCAGCGGCTGACAGGCGCGGTCGTGACGCGGCTGCATCGGCGCGCCGAATACGGGCTGGTCGAGACCCATCGCGGCGACACGATGGTCTTCCACCTCGGCATGTCGGGGCGGTGGCGCGTCGACCCGAGCGAGATCCTGATCCACGATCACCTACTTCTGGAAACCGCCGACGGCCGTACGCTGGCCCTCAACGATCCGCGGCGGTTCGGCTTTCTCGATCTCTGGCAGACCGACGCGATCGACCGTTACCCGCCCTTCGCCGCGATGGGGCCCGAACCGCTCGGGCCGGACTTCACGCCGGCCTATCTGGCCGATGCGATCGCGGGCCGTGCGGCGCCGATCAAGGCCATGCTGCTCGACCAGCGAATCGTCGCGGGGCTGGGCAACATCTACGTCTGCGAGGCGCTGAACCTCGCGAAGATCGCGCCGTCGCGCGCGGCAGGACGAATCGCCTTGTACCGGCTGGAAAACCTCGTCGAGGCGATCCGCACGGTGCTGGTCGCCGCGATCGCCGCAGGGGGATCGACGTTGCGCGACTATGCGCGGCCCGATGGCGAGCTCGGCTATTTCTCGAAACAATGGCGCGTCTATGGCCGCGAGGGGGAGGCGTGCGATTGCGGCGCGATCGTGCGCCGCCGGGCCGAACAGGGCCGCTCGACGTTCTGGTGCCCGCGGTGCCAGCGTGGTTGACGATTCGCAACCGCGGCGGTAAGGGCCACGGCTTCGAGGGCGTTGGATCATTCCCGCGCCCCTTTTTATCGACCCGAAATTCCAGAGGACTTCATGGCGAACACGCCGCAGGCGAAAAAGCGTATCCGTCGCAACGAGCGTCGCGCGGAAGTGAACGGCAACCGCGTCGGCCGCATCCGGACCTTCGTGAAGCGCGTGGAAGCAGCGCTCGCGTCGGGCGACAAGGCCGCGGCGACGACCGCCCTGGCGGCGGTGCAGCCCGAGCTGCAGCGCGGTGTGTCCAAGGGCGTGCTCCACAAGAATACGGCGAGCCGCAAGTTCGCTCGCCTGACGAAGGCGCTGTCCGGGCTCGCCTGACGACAGCGTACATCCGTTCGAAAAACGCCCGCCGGGACGATCGTCCCGGCGGGCGTTTTGCTGTCGAAACGTGGCGAACATGTTCCACGGATGACGCGCTGCGGCAACTGGCGGGATTGCGCGATTCGCGTGTCGTCGGACCATCGAATGGCGTGAAAAACGCCCGCGAACAGTAGGTTATGAGATAATCGACGGGAATGCGCGGCTGGCGGCGAGTCAACCGGAATATTTCGGATTTGTGACTTGCTCGACTCGCGTGCTGGTCCATAATCGCCGTTCTGACGGAGCGACGCGGTCGCTGCTTCACGAAGCATTTGAAGGACGAAGGTCGGACGTTCCGGCCTGGGGGAAATTTGTGTCGGTTGGCATTTGACGGACGCGTGGGACACCCGCGCGGACCGAGCGAAGGGGTGTGCGTGAGCGGTTTGCAGGGTTTCGGGACGACGACGAGCGAGGCCGAACGCGCCTGGGCACGCGTGCGTCAGAACCTGCGCGAATCCGCCGGGGCGCGGCTGTTCGACCAGTGGCTGAAGCCGATCGCGCTGATCCCACAGGACGATCCCGACACGATCCGACTGGCGCTGCCGTCCGCCTTCGTCGCGAACTGGGTACGCAGCCATTACGCCGATCGGCTGACGCTGGAGTTCAAGGCGCTGATGCCGCGCGTGCGCGGCGTCTCGATCGAGACTCGCACGGCAAGCGATGCGCCGCTGACGATCGCGGCGCCCGCGCCGGATGCGCTGCCGGCACCGGTCGTCCAGTCGCCTGGTGCGGCCGCGGCGGAGCGTCCGTCGCTCGATCCGCGCTTCACCTTCGACCGGTTCGTCGTCGACACCTCGAACCT
>CAXTVB010000015.1:10618-20599 GCA_964247555.1 uncultured Sphingomonas sp.
GGCGCTGGCCGAGCCCGGCGCGCCGCGGTTCAGTCCCTTGTTCCTCCATGCCGGGACCGGGCAGGGCAAGACGCATCTGATGCACGCCATCGGCCATGCGTATCTGGCGCAGCACCCGCAGGCGCACGTCATCTGCATGTCGGCCGAACGGTTCATGTACGACTTCGTCCAGGCGATGCGCGCGCGCGACACCTTCGCGTTCAAGCAGCGGCTGCGCGGGGCGGACCTGCTGCTGATCGACGATCTGCAGTTCATCGCCGGCAAGGATTCGACGCAGGAGGAATTCTTCCACACGATCAACGAGGTGATGGGCGCGAACAAGCGGCTGGTGATCTCCGCGGATCGCTGCCCTCAAGCGCTGGACGGAGTCGAAGCACGGATCGTCGGCCGTATGGCCGCGGGACTGGTCGCGGACATCAAGGCACCCGCGCTGCCGCTGCGCCGTGCGATCCTGGACCGCAAGCTGGTCGATCTGCCCGACGTGCGGGTGCCTGCCGACGTGCTCGACCTGCTCGCGCACCGGATCCATGCCAATATCCGCGAGCTGGAAGGCGCGCTGAACCGCGTCATCGCCTATGCGCAGCTGACGGGGCAGGCGATCGACCTTGACTTCGCGGTCGCGACGCTGGGCGACGTGCTGCGCGGCAGCCAGCGCCGGGTGACGATCGACGAGATCCAGAAGCTGGTCTCGCAGCATTTCGAACTGAAGCCGCTCGACCTGGTCTCCGCCCGACGCGCGCGTGCGGTGGCACGGCCGCGACAGATTGCGATGTATCTGGCCAAGCGGCTGACGACTCGGTCGCTACCGGAGATCGGACGGAAGTTCGGCGGGCGCGATCATTCGACCGTGATCCATGCGGTGAAGCGGATCGAGGAACTGCGCGATACCGACCGGGACGTGGACAATGCGGTGCGGGTGCTGACGCGGGAACTGGAGGGGTAACCCCTTCGTCATGCCGGGCTTGTCCAGGCATCCAGAGTGACGGGCGACGACGCTCTTGGCTCTGGATCCCGGGATAAGCCCGGGATGCCGGAATTCAGACCTGCAACCCAACCGCGGCCTGCGCCGCGCGCAGCGTCGGCGCGCTCAGCGCCCGCGCCTTCGCCGCACCGTCCTCAAGCGCCCGAGACACCGCATCACGGTCCGCCAGCAGCGCGGTCATCCGCTCGCGGATCGGCGACAGTGTCGCGACCGCCAGGTCGGCGAGCGCCGGCTTGAACGCGCCGAACCCCTTACCCGCGAATTCGGCCAGCACCGCGTCGACACCGGTTCCGGCCAGTGCGGCGTAGATCGTCACGAGGTTGCGCGCCTCGCCCCGCCCCTCCAATTCCGCGGCGCTCTCGGGCAGCGGCTCCGGGTCGGTCTTCGCTTTGCGCAATTTCTGCGCGATCAGGTCGTCGCCATCGATCAGGTTGATCCGCGACGCGTCGGACGGGTCGCTTTTCGACATCTTCGCCGCCCCGTCGCGCAAGCTCATGATCCGCGGCGCGGCCTTGCTGACCAGGGGTTCGGGCAGCGTGAACAGGTCGACGCCGAAATCGGTGTTGAACTTGGTCGCGATGTCGCGCGCGAGTTCGAGATGCTGCTTCTGGTCGTCGCCGACCGGGACGTGCGTCGCCTGGTAGGCCAGCACGTCGGCGGCCTGGAGGACGGGATAGGCGAACAGCCCCACGCTCGCGCCCTCGCGGTTCTTCCCCGCCTTGTCCTTCCACTGCGTCATGCGGTTCAGCCAGCCGATCCGCGCGGTGCCGTTCAGGATCCAGGCGAGCTCGCTATGCGCCGGCACCCGCGCCTGGTTGAACAGGATCGACCGCGCCGGGTCGATCCCGCAGGCGAGAAGGGTCGCCGCCATCTCGATCGTGTTCGCCGCCAGTTCGCTGGCGACGACCGGCTGGGTCAGCGCGTGCAGATCGGCCAGGAAGAAGAGGCACTCGTCGCCGGCTGCCATCGAGTCCTGGAGCGCCACCCACTGCCGGATCGCGCCGAGATAATTGCCGAGGTGGAGGTTGCCGGTGGGCTGGATGCCGGAGACGACGCGCTTCTGGGTAGAGGTCATGCGGATCGCGCCCTGCGCTGGAGGATGGCCCGGACGTCGGCGAGCCCGAACGCGCCCGTCACGAAGCAGGCGAGCGCATAGACCGCCGCGCCGCTGCCGACGAGGACGAGGAGCGCCAGCCCCCGCTTGACGAGCGATCGGGTAAGATAAGGGTCGACCCAGGGCGTCACGACGACCAGCGCCACGCCCATCACGAGCGCCGCGACCGCCAGCCGCGGCATGCGCCGGCGTAGCTGGTCGTCGACCGCGAAATGTCCTCGCGCGCGGAGCGTCAGATATAGCATCGTCACATTGACCGTGGACGCGATCGCAGTGGCAAGCGGGGGGCCGACATGGCCATAACCGAAATGGCCGAGGGTCGGGATCAGGATGAGGTTGCCCACCAGGTTCACCCCGACCGAATAGATCGCTAGCCGAAGCGGCGTCTTGGTATCGGCGCGCGCATAAAAGCCGGGGGTCAGAACCTTGACCAGCACATAAGACGGCAGTCCGATCGAGAAGGCGCTGAGCGCCCAGGCGCACGCGACCGTATCCGCCGCGCTGAACGCGCCGTGCTGGAACAGCCCGCGTACGATCGGTTCGCTGGCGAAGATGAACGCGGCCGTGGCGGGCAGGGTGAGGAACAGGGCCAGCTCCATGCCCCGATTCTGCAACTCCATCGCCTCGGCATCTTTGCCCGCATTTAACAGCCTGGAGACGACGGGCAGCAGGACGGTGCCCAGCCCGATGCCGATCATGCCCAGCGGCAACTGGTTCAGCCGGTCGGCGTAATAGATGAACGAGATCGACCCAGCCGACAACAGAGCACCTGCCAACGCGGTCGATATGGCGAGGTTGATCTGCGCCGCCCCCGCGCCCGCGGCGGCGGGGATGATGAGCTTCATCAACTGGCGGACGTCGTCATCCATCCGGGGACGCCGGAGTTTCAGGCTGGCGCCCGACTGGCGGCATGCGATCATCAGCCAGCCGAGCTGGAGCACGCCGCCGACCGTCACCGAAATCGCCTGCGCGCGCGCCGTCTGGTACGGATCGCTGCCGTGGAAGAACCACAGCGCGGCGATCATCGCGATGTTCAGCAGTACGGGCGCAGCCGCATTGACCCAAAATTTCTGGAGCGAGTTCAGGATGCCCCCAAGGAGGGACGCGAGCGAGATCAGCATCAGATAGGGGATGGTGAACCGCGACAGCGTGACCGCGAACGCGAATTGCGCGGGCGTCGGATGCTGCCGGTGGAACCCACCCGACAATCCCCAGGTCAACGGCCATGCCGCGACGATCATCGCCACCGTCAGGATCAGCAGCACCGGGAACAGCACCGCAAGCGTCCGCCCGGCGAAGTCGAGCCCGGCGTTCAGGTCGTCCTCCGCTCCTACCTTGCGGTTGAACATCGGAATGAACGCGGCCGAAAATGCGCCCTCCGCGAACAGCGCGCGGAACATGTTGGGCAGGCGGAACGCGACGAAGAACGCATCGGACGCGAAGCCCGCACCGACATAGGTCGCCTGCAGCGTATCGCGGACGAGCGCCAGCACGCGGCTGACGAGCGTCAGCCCGCCGACCGATCCCAGCGCCCGGGTCAGATTCATCGCGCCGCCCCCTTTAGGCTGGGCGTCAGGCGTGGCCGACGTCTCCGACGTTCGCCTGGGTGCCGGCCTCGCTCTGCTGCAGATACAGCTGTCCGAAATCGATCGGCTCGAGCAGCAGCGGCGGGAAGCCGCCGTCGCGCACGCAATCCGCGAGCACCCGGCGCGCGAACGGGAACAGCAGGCGCGGCGCCTCGCCCAACAGGAAGGGCTGGACGTGCTCGGCGGGGATATTGCGGAGCCCGAGCAGGCCGGCGAAGGACAGGTCGACTATGAAGGCGGTGGTGCCCTCGCTCTCGGCACGGACCTCGATCTTCAGCACGACCTCATGGACTTCCTCGCCCACCTGCGCCGCGGCGATGTTGAATTGGACGTCGATGCCCGGCGCCGTCTCCTTCTGGTAGATCGCGGGCGCGTTCGGGTTCTCGAACGACAGGTCCTTCACATATTGCGAGATCAGGCCCGCGGCGGGGGTCGTGTCCTCGCCGTTCAGGGCGGGCTGGTTCATGTCGCCGCTGATCTGGTCTGCCATGTCGAGGGGTCCTTTGGGTCGATGGGGAGGGGGCCGCGACGCCTCGGGCGGCGGCGTGTCCGGATGGTCGATGCGCCTAGCAGCGGGTTCGGCGCGTTTCAACGGTTTCGCGGGTTTGAAACATGGCGGTTCTGGCCTATGTTACAGCGAAGATCGGAGGCGCGGTGTTCTTTCTAGTCCTTCTTGTGATGGTTGCGGGGTTTCTCGGGCTGCGGCTGTACAGCGTGCTCGGCAAACGCACCGGGCATGAGCAGCCCTTGCCGCGCACCGCGGAGGAGCGCCCGGCGTCGATCGGCGTCCCCCGGACGGTGGACGCGGTGCCAGAGGTGCGCGAACCGGCCAACCGCAACATCGATGCGCGCGCCGAGGCCGGCCTGCGCCAGATCGTGGCGGGCGAAGCCGGCTTCGATGTGCCGCGCTTCCTCGAAGGCGCGCAGGCCGCGTACCGGATGACGCTCGAGGCCTATTGGAAGGGCGACGAATCGGCGCTGGCCGATCTCGCCATGCCCGATGTCGCGCAGGCGTTCCTCGACGCGATCGAGACGCGTACGACCGCGGGCCATGTCCTGGACAACCGGCTGGTGCGCATCGAAAAGGCGACGATCGTCGACGCTTCGCTGGCGGGGCGCGATGCGCGCATCGTGGTGCGCTTCGACGCCGACATCGCCGCGGTCACGCGCGATGCGGAGGGCGTGGTCGTCGCCGGATCGATGACCGATGCGGTCGAGACGCATGACATATGGACCTTCGCCCGGACGCTGAAGAGCAGCGATCCGAACTGGAAGCTCGCCGATACCGACGAAGCCT
Organism: uncultured Sphingomonas sp.; assembly: GCA_964247555.1. Classification (GTDB taxonomy): domain Bacteria; phylum Pseudomonadota; class Alphaproteobacteria; order Sphingomonadales; family Sphingomonadaceae; genus Sphingomonas. Next base: position 15,598 of record CAXTVB010000015.1, read on the forward strand.
GACGCGGTGGCGGGGGTGAATGCTGGCGATCGGCGACGATTGGCCGACTGTTTGCTTCTAATACTCCGTCACCCCGGCCTTGCGCCGGGGTCCATGGAGCGGCGAGCGATGCCGGCCGAGCCTCTCCCGGCCGAACCCGCGGCGCGATGGACCCCGGCACGAGGCCGGGGTGACGGAAAGGGGATGCGGTCCTTCACCTCGAATTGGCGCACGACGCTGGCCCTCACCACCGGCGTCATGCTCGCCGCCTGTGGCGGCCGGATCGTCCCCCCCGACGACGGCGCACGCGCCCCCGTCCGTCAACGTCCGACCTATCCGTCGCAGCCGAACCGCCTGCCACGGATCGGCACGATCGTCCCAGCCACGCCGATCCAGGCCACGCCCGCCGCCCCCGTCCCAGGCGCGACCACCGCGGCGACGATCGGCCTGGTCGCCGGCCCGCCGATCGATACGCTGCCGATCGACGAGCGGCAGGCGGGGCAGGCGATCGCCGCCTTCGCCAAGTCCTGCCCGGGGCTGATGCGGCGCGCCGACACGTCGGGCCTGACGATCGGTACCGACTGGCAGGGCGCATGCGCCGCCGCGGCATCGGTATCCCCCGGCGGCGCGACCGCGTTCCTCCAGCACTGGTTCGAGGCCGACCAAGTCGGCGACGGCCGCGCTTTCGCGACGGGCTATTACATCCCCGAAATCGCCGCCTCGCGCGAACGGCGCTCGGGCTATGATACGCCGATCTACGGCCGACCCGACGACCTGGTCGATGTCGACCTCGGCCAGTTCGCGCCCGACCTGAAGGGGCGCAAGATTCGCGGCCGAGTCGATCGCACCAATTTCATCCCTTATTACGACCGCACCCAGATCGTCGGCGGCGCGATCGATGCGCGGGCGCCGATTCTGGCATGGGCGGCGGACCCGGTCGAATTCTTCTTCTTGCAGATCCAGGGCTCTGGCTTTCTCCGCCTGACCGACGGGTCGGAGATGCGGATCGGCTATGCCACGCAGAACGGGCGCGATTACACCGGCATCGGCGCGCTGATGAAGGCGCGGGGGCTACTGGTCCCAGGGCAGACGTCGATGCAGGGGATCGTCGGCTATCTCCATACGCACCCCGACGAGGCGGTCGGGCTGATGAACGAGAATAAGAGCTTCGTGTTCTTCCGCGTGCTGGACGGCGACCCGCCCGGGGCGCTCGGCTATCCCGTCATCGGCGGGGTCAGCGCCGCGGTGGATACGAAGTTCGTGCCTCTAGGCGCGCCGATCTTCCTGTCGGGTGACCGCGCGGATGCGACTCGGCTGTGGATCGCGCAGGACACCGGCGGGGCGATCAAGGGCGCGAACCGGATCGATACCTTCTGGGGTGCGGGCGCGGAGGCGGCGACGATCGCGGGCGGTATGGCGGCGCGCGGCACCGCGTTCGTGCTGCTTCCGATCGGCACGCTGGCGCGGATCGGTGCGGGACGGGCGGGAGGCACCGATGCCGGGACCGACCCTCGACGCTGACGAGGCGCAGCTATGGGCGCGCGTGATGGCGACCGTCCGGCCGCTCCACGCCGTCGCCGCGGTGGCGGCGAAGCCCAAGCCGGCGACCGCCATCGTGCCTACGGCCGCTCCGCCCCAGCCGCGCCCCGTGCCGCCGCCCAAGATCGCGCCGCCGGCCAAGCGGGTCGCTCCGGGGGTGACGCTGGACGGCGGCTGGGACCGGCGGATCGCGAAGGGGGGCGTGGCGCCCGACGTCTCGATCGATCTGCACGGCCATACGCTGGCCTCCGCGCACGCATTGCTCGACACCGGCCTCGACCGCGCGATCCGCGGCGGGGACCGGGTCGTGCTGCTGGTGACGGGCAAGCCACCGCGCCCGGAAAGCGAACGCCCGCATGCGCGCGGCGCGATCCGGGCGAGCGTCGCGGACTGGCTGGCGGCATCTCGCCATGCCGGGGCCATTGCGGCGGTCCGCGGCGCGCATCCGCGCCACGGCGGCGCGGGCGCGCTCTACATCATCCTGCGACGCGCGCGATGATGTCCGCGTAGATATCGGTCAGCGCCAGCAGGTCATCGACCGCGACCGCTTCGTCCGCCTTGTGCATCGTCGCGTTAACGAGGCCGAATTCGACGGTCGGACATAGTTTCGACAGGAAACGTGCGTCCGATGTCCCGCCGGTGGTCGACAATTCCGGCCCGATCGCCGTCCGCCCCCCGATCGCGGCGGCGACGAGCGAGGAGAAATCGCCCGGCGGCGTCAGGAACGCCTCGCCCGAAACACGACCGACGACCTCGGCGCCGGGCGCGTGCCGTCCGGCGATCGCGGCGATCCGATCGACCAGCGCATCACCCGACTGCGCGTCGTTGAACCGGATCGACAGCCGCGCGGATGCGCGTGCGGGGATGACGTTGGTCGCGCCACCCGCCACGGACAGATCGGTGATCTCGATGTTCGACGGCTGGAACCAGTCGTTGCCCGCGTCCAGCACCAGCGCATCGATCTCGGCCAGCATCGCGACGAGCCGGGGCGCCGGATTGTCGGCGAGGTGCGGATAGGCGACATGCCCCTCGCGCCCCGGCACCGCGATCCAGATATTGACCGACCCGCGCCGTCCGATCTTGATCATGTCGCCCAGCCGCGCGGCAGAGGTCGGTTCGCCGACCAGACAGAGATCGGGCGCGATTCGGCGTTCGGCCAGCCGGTCGATAATCGCGCGCGTCCCGTAGGTTGCAGGCCCTTCCTCGTCGCCCGTGATGAGAAGCGATACGGGCGATCGGCTCCGCCCCGCCGCCGCGACGAACGCCGCGACCGCACCCTTCATGTCCACCGCTCCGCGCCCGTAGAGCAATCCGCCATGCACCTCGCCCGACCAGGGAGACCCGGTCCAGCCTTCGCCGGCGGGCACGACATCGACATGCCCCGCAAACGCCAGATGCCGTCCGCTCCCTGCTCGCGTGGCGATCATGTTCTCGACCGGCCCGTCGGGGGCCGTGCCGACAACGAAGCGATCGACCGCGAAACCGATCCCGCTCAGCGCCGCCTCCAGCACGTCGAACACCGCGCCGCCCGCCGGTGTCACGCTGTCCGCACGGATCAGCGCCTGCGCAAGCGCGACGGGATCGGTTAGGATGGCGACATCAGTCATGGAGGCGGCATTGCCCAAGCTCGATCTCGACACAATCCCGCAAACCAACGCGACCGGTTATCCCGCGCCGTACGATGCCCCGGTATCCGGCCGGATGTACCGTAGGCTTGCGCCCGCCAGCGGGCTGACGTTGTTCGCCGCAAGCCATGTCGTTTTGGAACCCGGCGCGTGGTCGTCGCAGCGCCACTGGCATGACGGCGAGGACGAGATGGTCGTGATGCTGGCGGGCGCGGCGACGCTGATCGACGATCACGGCGAACACCCGATGCGGCCAGGCGATATTGCGGTCTTCCCCGCGGGTGAGGCGAACGGCCACCATCTGCGCAACGATTCGGCCGAACCCTGCGTCTTCGTCGCGATCGGCGCCGGTCCGAACAAGGGCGGAGGTTATTCGGATATCGATATGATCTTCACCGCCGACGATCGCTATTGCCACAAGGACGGTCGCGACTACGGCGTCGGCCGTGTTCGTTGAAGATCAGCCCGCGACCGGCTGCTCATATTGCTCGATCACCCATTCCTCTTCCTGTGCCCCCGCGATCCAGTCCTGCATGAACGGATGGCGTAGCACCGCGTCCATATAGGGCGCGGCGAAGCGCGCGATCGGTAGCTGGTAGGTGACGATGCGGGTGACGACCGGCGCGTACATGATGTCCGCCGCGCCGAACGCGCCGAACAGGAAATCGCCCGCGCCGCCGAAGCGCGCGCGCGCCTTCGCCCATAATTCCATGATTCGCAGCAGGTCGGCGCGAACATCGTCGTCGGGCGCGACCGCGGGGAAGATCTGGCGGACGTTCATGCTGTGCTTGCGGCGCAGCGCGGCGAAGCTGGAATGCATCTCCGCCGCCATCGACCGCGCCATCGCGCGCGCGGCGTCGTCCTCGGGCCAGAATTTTGCGCGACCTACCTTGTCGGCGAGATATTCGACGATCGCCAGGCTGTCCCAGACGACCGCATCGCCGTCCCAGAGGATCGGCACCTTGCCAGACGACGGCGCGAACTCGTCGCCCGCGCGCCGCTTTTCCCAATCGGCGTCGTACATCGGCACGACCATCTCCTCGAAGGGAAGCCCCGACTGCTTGCACGCGAGCCACCCGCGCAGCGACCAGGAGGAATAGGCCTTGTTGCCGATGATGAGTTTCATGAAATGTTGCTAGCGGGGTCGGGCGGGGGCCGCAACGGCATCGCGCCTCCCGACCGTCACCCCAGCGAAAGCTGGGGTCTCAGGCCGCATGAGACCCCAGCCTTCGCTGGGGTGACGGTTTTTTCGCCGGGGTGACGGTTTATTCCCTGGGATGACGGTTTTGATTCAAGGTAACGACGGGATCACCGCAGCTTCGCGATGTTCAACCCGTCCGCCTTCGCCCGATCCTTGGTCGATTCCTCGCTCCGCTTCAGCGCTTTCGCGATCGCCTTCAGCGCCATGCCCTTCTTGGCGAACTGGTGCAGCTTCTGGATCTCGTCCGTCGTCCAGGGCTGCCGATGCCGCTCGAAGACCTCGCCCTTCGCCATCAGAATATGACCAGCGCGGCGTGGAACGTCAGCACCGCCAGCGCCGCGCTGGACGCGACGAACAGGACGAAGCGCCACAGCACGCGGTTGACGGTCGCCTGCACGATGCTGTGCGCGATTCTCAACGCCACATAGATCCACGCGACACCGGCGTTGATCCCGTTCCCCCAGCCGCTGATCGCCAGCACGAGGGCGATGGCATAGAACAGCGTCGGCTGTTCCATCAGGTGGTTGTAGTTATGCGCCTTCCACTGTGCGGTCGCAGGTAGGCCCTGATCGGCATCGCTCGCCTTGCTGCCGACGAGCTTCGTCAGATCGGCCCCCGCCGCGCGCATCGCCGGCAAGCGCGTCGCGAGCATCCAGAC
>CAXTVB010000016.1:0-19085 GCA_964247555.1 uncultured Sphingomonas sp.
TGGGGCTGTATCCCGACCAAGGCGCTGCTGCGCACGTCGGAAATCTATCACTACATGCAGCACGCCGCGGACTACGGACTGAGCGCGGACAATGTCGGGTTCGACCTGGGCAAGGTCGTCGATCGCAGCCGCAAGGTCGCGGGGCAACTGAACGCAGGCGTCAAGGGCCTGATGAAGAAGAACAAGGTCGCCGTCTACGAGGGCGTCGGCACGCTGACCGGCAAGGGTGGCCTGAGCGTCAAGCAGGGCGACACGACGACCGAACTGGCCGCCAAGAACATCGTCGTCGCCACCGGCGCGCGGGCGCGCGACCTGCCGTTCGCGAAGGCCGACGGTGCGCGCATCTGGACCTATCGGCACGCCATGGTGCCGAGCGAGATGCCGACCAAGTTGCTGGTCATCGGATCGGGCGCGATCGGGGTGGAGTTCGCGAGCTTCTACAACGACATGGGCGCGGACGTGACGATCGTCGAGATGCTGCCGCGCATCCTGCCCGTCGAGGACGAGGAGGTTAGCGCGTTCATGGAGAAGGCGCTGACCAAGCAGGGGATCACCATCCTGACCGGTGTCGGCGTCGAGAAGATCGAGACCGGTGCCGCCGAGGTGAAAGCCTCGATCAAGGGGAAGGACGGCAAGGTCACGACCGAGACCTACAGCCACGTCATCGTCGCGATCGGCATCGTGCCCAACACCGAGAATATCGGGCTGGAGGCGCTGGGCGTCGAGACCGACCGCGGGCACGTCAAGACCGACGGCTATGGCCGCACCAATGTCGACGGCATCTGGGCGATCGGCGACGTCACCGGTGCGCCCTGGCTGGCGCACAAGGCCAGTCATGAGGGCGTGATCGCGGTCGAGAAGATCGCCGGGGGTAGTCCCCACCAGATGGACAAGGGCAACATTCCGGGCTGCACCTATTCGCGGCCCCAGGTCGCCAGCGTCGGGATGACCGAGGCGAAGGCGAAGGAAGCCGGATATGAATTGAAGGTCGGCAAATTCCCCTTCATCGGCAACGGCAAGGCCATCGCGCTTGGCGAGGCGGAAGGGTTCGTGAAGACGGTGTTCGACGCGAAGACCGGCGAACTGCTCGGCGCGCACATGGTCGGCGCGGAAGTCACCGAGCTGATCCAGGGCTATGTCGTCGCACGCCAGCTGGAGACGACCGAGGCGGAACTGATGGAAACGGTGTTCGCGCATCCGACGCTGAGCGAGATGATGCACGAAAGCGTGCTGGGCGCGTACGGCCGCGCGATCCATATCTGATCCGTCCATTTTGGACCCTGTTGCGCGCGCGTTCGCCCCGGCGCTGATCTAGCCTCCGGCCTCCGGGGGGGAGAGGATCGGATGGTTGGACGGATCTGGGTCGCGGCGGCGGGCATGGGGGTCGTACTGCTCGGTGGGTGTGCCTCGTTCGACGGGACGCCGCATCCCGTCACGCCGACCGAAATCGCGGTCAAGCTGGCGCAGGGCGGGCCGTTCGACATCGCGAGCGCAGCCGGTATCGCCATGGCCGGCAGGCCCCCCGGCGGCGGTACGCTGCGCGATTACCGCGATTCGTTCCTGGCCGTGCAGATGGCGGCGATCGACGCGCAATATTTCCGCTTCCGCCGCGATCTGACCGCGCAGGCGAAGGGCGCGAACTTCGCGCTGGACCTAGGCGTGCTGGGCCTGACCGGTGGCGGCGCGATCGCGGGCGAACGCGCGGCCAATATCCTGTCCGCGGGCGGTGCCGGGCTGACGGGGGCGAAGGCGTCGCTGAACAAGGAGGTGTATTTCGAAAAGACGCTGCCCGCGCTGGTCGCCAGCATGGATGCGCGACGCCTGACGCTGAAGGTCGCCATCCTCCAGAAGATGCGCAAACCCATCGACGCCTATTCGCTGCCCGAGGCGATTACGGACATCTCCACGTTCCAGCTGTCGGCCAGCATCGACGCGGCGATCGAGCAGATCACCGGCGACGCGAACACCGCGAAGGAGACGGCGACGCGGTCCTATACCAATCTAGTGGCGACGTGCGCAGCCCCCGAACCGGCGGCGATCGCGGTATCGATCGGCATCAAGGGCAAGCTCGACGCCCTCGATCCGGCGGCGGACAAGGCGGTGCTGGATATCGTCGCCGGCGCGCTGGACGTCGCGCCCGGCGCCGATTTCGCCGCGGAGAAGAACGCGATCGTCAGCGCACTCGGCGCGCGCCCGTGCACGCTGGCGGATGCGCAAGCGCTGTCGGCATCGCTTGCCGCCGGGACGGGAGGGAAAGTGCAATGATCCGCAACGCCAAATTCGCGCCCAGCTATTCGTTGGCGGAACTGCGCGACATGCTGAACCTGTACGAGGGTTTGTGGGGCGGGCTGATCAGCATCGGCAACAACGAAGGCGATACGATCGGCAGCTATGACGACGGTCAGCCCGGCACCCACAAGGTCGCGCTGCGCCCCGGGGCGGCGGCGCCGGGGCCGGGCGAGATCGCGATCGCGACGGATGCGGTTTACGTGACCGGGCAGTTGCAGGAGGTTACGGCGTATCGCGTTTGAGGGGTGTAGGGGTGCCTACCCGCCTCCATCGCCACCCCGGCGAAGGCCGGGGTACAGGTGCAAGACGATCCTTGGATAGCGCTGCGCTTCCTCGCCAAACCGTGGCAACTGGGCCCCGGCCTTCGCCGGGCGGGCATGATTGGAGCGGTGGGTTCGCCGACGCACCCCGCTTGCCGCGTCCCTCTTCGCATGCGAGCGTCGGGGCATGGGGAACGACCGCCAACGACCGATGATCGCGGCACGCCGGTACGCATTCGCCGCCGCGATATTGTGCGCCGTGTCGGTCGCGCTCTTCTGGCCCGGATACGCGATGTACGATAGCGTCGCGCAATATGAACAGGTCGTAGGCGGCGTGTACGACGACTGGCATCCGCCGGTGATGGCGCGGTTGTGGTCGGTGCTGCATCCGATCGGCCCGGGTGCGGCGCCGATGCTGGTCTTGCAGATGGCGCTGTACTGGATCGGGCTGGGCGGGATCGCGGCGGGGCTCGCGGCGATAGGGCGGACGCGGTCGGCGGTGGCGATGCTGGCAATCGGGGCGTTGCCGCCGTTCCTGGGCTGGCAGGCGGTGGTGCTGAAGGATGCGCAGGCGACCGGCGCGTTGCTGGCGGCGACCGGGCTGGCGGCATGGTGGCGACTGCGCGGCGAGCGGGTGCCCGGCGGGGCGGTCGTCGCGGTCGTCGTGCTGATCGCCTACGCCACGCTCGCGCGCGCCAATGCGGTGTTCGCCGCGGTGCCGCTGGCGATGCTGCTGACGCCGATGCGGCCGGCCGTGCGGATCGGGGTTGGGATCGGGGTCGCATTGCTCGTCCTCGCGCTCTCGCCGGTCGTCAATCACCGGCTGATGGGCGCGAAGGCCAGCGGGGTCGACCATAGCGCGCCCTTCTACGATCTGGCGGGAATCGCGGCGCGGGTCACGGATGCGCGCGGCACCGGGCTGACGCCGGCGGAGCGTCGGATGATCGTCGCGCGGCGGTGCGCGCAGCCCTTCTTCTGGGATCCGCTGGGCGATCCCGATCGCTGCGACGCGGCGATGGACCGGCTGCGCGCAGTGCCGATCGGCGCGGTGAACCGGTTGTGGATCGCCGCGATCGTGCAGCATCCCGTCGCCTATGCGGGGCACCGGATCGCGCATCTCAATTCGACCGACCGCTGGCTGGTGCCCGCGCATTGGGCGAGCGCCGATCCGCCGCAAGTGACGGAGCGCAACGATCTGGGGCTGGGGACGCCCGGACGGCTGGCGGTCGCGTGGCAGCGGCTTGCCGCGCTGCTGGTCGAGACGCCGATCGCCTGGCCGTTCGTGTGGATCGTGGTTGCGGGCGTCGCGCTGGCGGTGGCGGTCCGGCGCGTGCGCTCCCCCGCGCGCGACCTGGCGTTCGCGCTGCTGGGATCGGCGCTGGCACTCGAGGCGAGTTTCGCGGTGCTCAGTATCGCCTCGGATCTACGCTATCATCTCTGGTCGATGATCGTCGCCGCCGTGGGGGTGGCGTTGCTGGCCGACGGGACGTCGGTGCCGCGGCGGACGGTGGGGATCGGCGGCGCGGTGCTGGTGCTGGCGGTCGGCGCCGGGATTGCGGCGCGGCTGTTGTTGCCCGCGGCACCGACGACATATCTGGGAATGCTGGGGTAGCGGAACGCGTGAGCCAGGGTTACAAAGGACATCGCTTGCGGCCCTGGGCCCCCGCTTTCGCGGGGGAACATAGTACACTGCCGATAAGCTAACCCTCACGCCACCTGTGTTTGCTGCCAATCCCGGTTCGCCAACGCGCGCGCTTCCTCGACCGGCAGGGGGCGGCCGAAATAATAGCCCTGGACCTTCGAACAGCCCAGTTCCTGCACCATCTCATGCTCCGCCTCGGTCTCGACGCCCTCCGCCGTGGTCGCCATCCCCAGGCTTTTGGCAAGCGCGACGACGGCGCGGATGATCGCGATCGCCTCGCGCACGCCCTTGGACGCGCCCTGCACGAAGCTGCGGTCGATCTTGATCGACGAGAAGCGCGTGCGGCTGAGATAGCCGAGCGACGAATAGCCCGTCCCGAAATCGTCGAGGCTGAGGCGCACGCCCATGTCGAGCACCTTTTCCAGCACCTTGGTCGCGCCCAGCCCCTGCATGAACACGCTTTCGGTCACCTCCAGCTCGAGGCGTTCCGCCGACAGGCCGCTGTTCGCCAGCGCCGACGTCACGACGGTCACGAAATTGGGGTTCTGCAGCTGGTCGGGCGAGACGTTCACCGCGACGCGGATGTCCGACGGCCAGCGTGCGGCCTCCGCGCAGGCGGTGCGCATCACCCATTCGCCGATCGGCGCGATCAGCCGCGCTTCCTCGGCGAGGGGAATGAATTTCACCGGGGAGACGTTGCCGAAGATCGGGCTGTTCCACCGCAGCAGCGCCTCGAACCCGGTCAGCGTGCCCGCGCCGGCATCGACGACGGGCTGATAGGCGAGATGCATCTCGCCCTTCTCCACCGCCGTGCGCAGCGCCATTTCCAGGACCCGGCGCTCCTCCGCCTGCACGTGCAGTTCGGGTTCGTAGACATGGACCTGGCCGCCGCCGACATCCTTCGACCGGTACAGCGCCAGATCGGCCGAGCGGATCAGCATTTCCGCGGTGCGCCCGTCGCGCGGGCCGATCGCCAGGCCGATGCTCGCCCCGACATAGAGCTTGTGCTGATCGACCTCATAGGGTTGCGACAGCGTGTCGATGATCCGCCGAGCGAACGTCTCGACCCCCGCGGTGTCGCGCGCATCGCGGACGATGACCGCGAATTCGTCGCCGCCCAGCCGGCCGCACATCGCGTTGGTGTCCATCAACTGACCCAGCCGTTCGGACACGCGCCCCAGCAATCGGTCGCCGATCGGATGGCCCAGCGTATCGTTCACCGCCTTGAACCGGTCGAGATCGAGCATCATGAACGCGCAGCGGCCGCCCCATTTCTCCGCATCCGCCATCGCGCGCGCCAGCGTTTCGTTGATCAGCAGCCGGTTGGGCAGGCCGGTCAGGGTGTCGAACCGCGCCATCCGGTTGATCTTGTCCGCCGAGGCGCGCTGTTCGGTGACGTCCGAGCCGACGCCGCGGAAGCCGATGAACGCGCCGCGCTCGTCGAAGCGGGGACTCGCGGCGAGTTCCCACCAGCGTTCCTCGCCGTCCACGCAGACGGGCAGGCGCAGGTCGCGGAAGCTTTCCCGCCCCTTCAGCTTGTCGGCGAGCGTGTGCAGGTTGGCGGCGAAATTGCCCGTTTCCCAGGCCGGCCCCGCCAGCACCTGGAGGAACGCCATGCCGTTGATCGTGACGGGGTCGAGCCCGCAGGCGAAGGCGAAGCGGGGCGATGCCTTCACCACGCGGCGCGCGGCGTCGGTTTCCCATAGCCAGTCGGCGCCGTTATCCTCGAATTCGCGGAGCAACAGGCTGACCGTCTCGTCGCGCTCCGCAAGCGCCAGTTCGGCGGCGCGGATCGCCACCAGCCCGCGGGCACGGCCGACACAGGCGGTGCCGAGCAGGAAGGCGAACAGCAGCACGCCCCCCGCCGCGGCGTAGCTGCCGGCCAAGATGAGCTGCAACGCGGTCGCGGTGCCGAGCCCGCCGAGGAAAACGAGCGTGGCGAGCGCCAGCGGCGCCATCGTCACCGCGGCCGCGGTCATCAGGATGGCGAGCGTGACGCCCAGCCCGGCGGACGATCCGGCCGAATGGTTGCAGAACACCAACGGCACGATCGCCCAGATCGCGGCGAGCGCCACGCCCTCGAACGCGGTGTTGCGCAGGTCGGACAGCTGGGCATAGCCGTCCTCGCGGTGATGCGCCGCCAGCCGCCGGAACGCCACGACGGTCGCGACGACGGCCACCCCGGCCGACCAGGCGATCAGCTGCCACAACGCGATCGACCGCGCCAGCAGCACGAACGACGCCGCCGCCCCGGCCAGGTTGGCGGCGAGCAGGAACAAGGCGAGCTTTCGCCCCGCCGCCAGCTGCGTGGACCGCAACCGGCCCGATTCCGCGGAGTCCGCGCCGTCGCGCAGACCGAGGAGCATCGCAAAGCCGATATGCGTCGGTCGGGGCGGGGCAGGGGTTTCTATCGTCACCCCCGGACCGTTACGGCAAACGGGTTAGCGGTTCGTTGCCGTCGCCATGCGTTTCGACGCATTCGCGCTGGATTGGTGCGGATCGGATGTTCGGGGGCAAAATATCCGTCTTCGCCAGCATTTACTGCTCATGCCTTCCCGGCGCAGGCCGGGTCCAGGTACGAGCTGCTCCGGGTGGCGCGCCGTCCTTGGCCAGCGGCGTCTGCCAGCCTGGGCCCCGGCCTTCGCCGGGATGGCGAGTGGCGCGATGCGATCCGCGCTTTTCTCTTGGATTGTCGGAGATCCCGCAAAGGCATCCGCCCGGCGTTGCCGATGTTCAAAATCCTCCCCCCGCCAGGGGGAGGTGCCGCCAAAGGCGACGGAGGGGTGGTGGGCGATGTCCTTCGCAAGTAACGACTTCGCCCACCGCCCCCTCCGTCAGGCTGCGCCTGCCATCTCCCCCTCACGGGGGAGGATCGGGGAATTGGCGCAACTGCGCCGTCCGAGCATCAAGCCGCGATCGCGTACGGCTTGATCTCGCCCGCCAGATACAAATTCCGCGCCTTCGCCCGGCTGAGCTTCCCCGAACTCGTCCGCGGCAGCGTGCGCGGCGGGATCAGTTCGATCACGCAGTTCATGCCCGTCACCGCACGCACTCGCTCGCGGATCGCGTCGCGCAGGCGGGTGCGTTCGCCCTCGTCGGAGCTTCGGCATTGGACCAGCACCGCCGGCGTCTCCTCGCCGCCCGGCGTCGTGATCGCGAAGGCGGCGATGTCGCCGGCCTTGAAGCCCGGCAGCTGCTCGACCGCCCATTCGATGTCCTGCGGCCAGTGGTTGCGGCCGTTGACGATGATCATGTCCTTGGCGCGGCCTACGATGTAGACATAGCCGTCGCTGAGATATCCCATGTCGCCGGTGTCGAGCCAACCATCGACCAGGCAGGCGTCGGTCGCGGCGTCGTCGCGGAAATAGCCGACCATCACCGACGGCCCCTTGCACCACAGCTTGCCGATCGCGCGGTCGGGCAGGGGAGTGCCGTCCTCCTCGCGGATTTCGATTCTCATGTCGCGGACGGCCTTGCCGCAATTGACGATCGCGCGGAAACGCTGCGGGCGCTTGCCGTCCGGCCCCGCGCCCTCGTCGCCGCCGGACAATTGCGTCTCCTCGACCAGCTCGACGCGGATGCCTTCGCCCGGCGGCATGATCGACACCGCCAGCGTCGCCTCGGCCAGGCCGTAGCTGGGCAGGAAAGCGGACGCCTGGAAACCGGCATCGGCGAAAGCGTCGACGAAGCTCTGCATGACGTCGGGCCGGATCATGTCCGCGCCGTTGCCCGCGAGACGCCAGCGCGACAGGTCGAAGCGTTCCGCCGCCTTGGTCTGGCTCGACATCCGCCGCGCGCAGATGTCGTAGCCGAAGGTCGGCGAATAGCTGATCGAGGTCCCTTCGTTCCGGCTGATGAGATCGAGCCAGGCGAGCGGGCGGCGCGCGAAATCCTCGGTCTTGAGATAATCGGTCGAGACCTGGTTGGCGATCGGCGACAGGAAACAGCCGACCAGCCCCATGTCGTGATACCAGGGCAGCCAGGATATGCAGCGATCGCTGTCGACCAATTCCATCCCGTGGCTATGCGCCGCCAGGTTGTTCAGCAATGCGCGGTGGGTGATGACGACGCCGTGCGGGAAGCGCGTCGAGCCGCTGGAATATTGCAGATAGGCGATCGAATCGGGACCGGCCTCGGGCAGCGTCGCGTCGGGGGCGGGGCGCGTCGCCAGTTCGGACCAGTCGATCCCCTTGGTGCCCGCGACCGCGGCGGCGGCGCCCGCCATCTCGGCGAGTTCGGGCGGGTAGATCAGCATCGTCGGATCGCAGCTGGCAAGCTGCACGCGGAGCTGCTCGATGTACGAATCGCGCCCGCCGAACGAGGTCGGCAGCGGCAGCGGCACTGGCCAGGCGCCGGCATAGACGGTGCCGAAGAACAAGGCCGCGAAGTCGGGGCTCGTCTCCGCGACCAGCGCAATCCGGTCCGCCGGCTTCACCCCCGCCGCGATCAGCCGGTGCGCCATCGCCAGCGCGTCGGTGCGAAGTTCCGCAAACTGGTAGGCGCGCGTCAGCGTGCCGCGCGCGTCGTGGAAGTTCAGGCCGCGCGCACCAGTCGCGGCATAGTCCAGCGCTTCGCCCAACGTCTCGAAATCGGCGAAGCGACGTACCAGCACGTCCTCGGTCGGCGTCGCGCGCGGGGCCGCGTCGTTCGTCGCCGCCGAAAGGATCTGCTCGCTCTTCATGCTCGTCTTTCGTCTGGTGGATCGAGGACGATCCTCGCGCGATCCTTTGCCTTGCTCGCTCTGCGCGTTCAAATTCGGGTGCGACTGTGGCACAAACATGGCGCATGCGTCGCAATCGTTCCTCTCCGGGCTCGCCCATCCCGCCGCTCGACGCCGCCGCGCTCGATCGGCTGGCGCTGCGCTATGTCGAACGCTTCGCGACGACGCGCGGGAAGCTCGCGGACTATCTGCGGCGCAAGATCCGCGAGCGGGGCTGGGACGGGCCGGCGGCGGACCCGGTGGCGCTGGCGGAACGGATGGCGGGGCTCGGCTATGTCGACGACCGCGCCTTCGCCGCGGCGCGCGCGGGGGCGATGGCGCGGCGCGGGTTGGGCGCGCGGCGGATCGATGGTGCGTTGCGGCAGGCGGGGGTGGAGGAGGCGGACCGCGACGAACTGGCGCCCGACATCGCCGACGGCGGCGTGGCGGCGGCATTGGCCTATGCCCGGCGGCGGCGGATCGGGCCATGGAGCGCGGGCGATCCGGACCGTGCGACGCGGGAGAAGCAGGTGGCCGCGATGCTGCGCGCCGGCCACGCGTTCGACCTCGCGCGGCGCATCGTCGCACTGCCGGCGGGGGAACCCGTCGACGCCGATTCGCTTTGAAATACATACGGTAAAAGGACGGCGTTGCAGCATGCGCGAACCATGCTAGCACCGGCACACGGGGGTGAGTGCGATGCGTAGCGAAACGCGACCAGAATCGGAGGGGCCGGTGGACGACCGCCCGTACGAACCGGACGGGCCCGAGGGGCCGGAGACCGTGGCGCTGGCCGGCACGGTGAAATGGTTCGACGTGACTCGCGGATTCGGGTTCGCGGTCGCGGACGACGAATCGATCGGCGACATTCTGATCCATTTCTCCGTCCTGCAACCGCATGGCCGCCGCAGTCTGCCCGAGGGTGCGCGGGTCGAGACGCTGGCGATCTCGCGCGGGCGCGGGTTTCAGGCGCGCGCGATCGTCACGATCGACCTGACCGATGCGGTCGAGGAACCCGCGGCGCGGCCGCGTGCCGGCGGCGACCGGATCGATCCGACCGCGCTCGTCGAGGATGCGGGACCGTTCGAGGCGGTGACGGTCAAATGGTTCAACCGGCTGAAGGGATATGGCTTCCTGGTCCGCGTGTCGGACAATGCGGACGTGTTCGTGCATATGGAAACCCTGCGCCGCGCGGATATCGTTGCGGTCGAACCCGACCAGCCGCTGCGTGCGCGCGTGGTGGAAGGCCGCAAGGGGCCGCTGGCCGTGATGGTCGAGCAGGACCAGTGAAGATCGCGGCGTCCGGCACGGCGTTGAAGATCCTCGTGCCCATCGCGGTCGTGGCGGTCGGGGTCGGTGGATATATGGCGGCCACCGGCCAGCTCGCCGGGGCGAAGCCTGCCGCGACCAGGGTCGAAACGATCCCGCTGACGATCACCAGCGCGAACGGCGCGCATGTCTTCACCGTCGAACTGGCGAAGACCGCGGCGGCGCAGGAGGCGGGACTGATGTATCGCACCGACCTGCAACCGAATGGCGGCATGTTGTTCTGGCCCTATCCGCCCGACGGCAGTGCGCCCCGGCTGGCGACGTTCTGGATGAAGAACACGCCCAGCGCGCTCGACATCCTGTTCCTGCGCGCGGACCATAGTATCGCCCATATCGCCGAAAACGCGGTGCCTTTTTCGGAGGCGCAGGTTCCGTCGGTCGAACCGGCGGCGGCGGTGCTGGAAATTCCGGGCGGGCGCGCCGCGGAGCTTGGCATATCGGAAGGCGACAAGGTCACCTGGCCCGGCGGCGGCAAGTGATCCGCGACCGGAAGCCGGTTGCTGGCCGCGGGCAGGCGCGGTAAGCGCACGCGCATGGGCATCAATCTCAACCCCCTCACCTGGTGGACCGGCGCGACCTGGGGCACCTGGTTCTATGGCCTGCGCGACAAGGTGCGCGTCGGCGACGATGCGCAGGGGAACGTCTATTACGAGGGCGGTCGCGACACCGCGGGCAATCCGCGCCGCTGGGTGATCTACGAAGGCTCGAACGATGCCAGCCGGGTGCCGCCCGAATGGTTCAGCTGGCTGCACCACCAGGTCGCGGCCGTCCCGGAACGGTCGCTGCCGGTGGCGAAGCCCTGGCAGAAGCCGGGCGTGCCCAACATGACCGGCACGTCGCTCGCCTATCGGCCGTCGGGTGCGCTGGAAAAGGGCGGGAAGCGCGCGCCTGCCACCGGTGACTACGAAGCCTGGACGCCCGAGGGGTGACCAAGCGTCGGATTGCCGCGGTGGTGCTTGCCGTGGCGCTGATCGCCGCCGCCGTGGTTGGGATCGCACTGCTGGGGATCCGCGTTTCGCACCGCAATCCGCCCGTGGACGACAATGATGCGGTCAGCCAGTCGGTGCCCGACGCCCCCGGCCAGACGGCCGCGGCGGACGGGGTCGAGACGGTCGACACCGGCGATGCCGCGGTCGATGCGGGGGCGACGCCGATGGCGCAGCGGGTCGCGGTGATCGGCCTGCTGAACAAGCGCAACGGCGATTCGCGCGACCTGACGCTGAAGGTCGGGCAGGCGGTTCGCGTCGGCGATACCGTCGTCCGGCTGCGCGCGTGCGAGGAAACCGCACCGTGGGAGAACGAGCATTTGACCGGCGCGTTCGTGCAGCTGGACGTGCGCGGGTTCGACCGACATTGGCGGCGCACCTTTTCGGGCTGGCTGTACAAGGAGCGCCCGTCGCTGAACGTCGTCCAGCACGCGGTCTATGACGTGTGGACCAAGAGCTGCACGATGTCCTTCCCCGACAAGGGGCCGGATACGGTGGCGTTGACCGAAGCTGCACCCCGATCCGCCGCGAAGACGTCGCCCGGCACCGACGAGCCCGCGGACGCCCCCACGACCCCCGACAGCGCGACGTCCAGCAACGCGCAATAATCCGCGCGGTCGATCTCCACCGCGCCCAGCGAGGCGAGGTGGCTGGTCATGAACTGGCAGTCGAGCAAGGTGAACCCGCCCGCCTTCAGCCGCGCGACCAGCCAGGCGAGCGCGACCTTCGACGCGTCGGTCGCGCGGCTGACCATGCTCTCCCCGAAGAACGCGCGGCCGAGCGCCAGGCCGTAGAGCCCGCCGACCAGCCGGTCCCCGTCCCAGCATTCGATCGAATGCGCGAAGCCCATCGCGTGCAGCGTGCCGAACGCCTGTTCGATGCCGCGGTTGATCCAGGTCTCGGGCCGTCCCTCGACGCTTTCGGCGCAGAGCTGGACGATGTCCGAGAAAGCGGCGTCGATCGTGACGCGGAACCGGTCTGCGGCGATGGTCTTGCGCAGCGATTTCGACAGGCGGAAATCGTCCAGCGGCAGGATCGCGCGGCGGCGGGGTTCGACCCAGTAGACGCTGGTCGCGTCGCGGTCGTCGGCCATGGGGAAGACGCCGACCGAATAGGCGCCGAGGACGATCTGGGGGTCTAGGCGTTCCATTCTTCTTCCCCCCTCCCGCATGGCGGAGGGGCCGGGGGTGGGCGCTCGCTATCCACGGGCGGCGGACTTGGAGGAGGGGGAGCGCCCACCCCCAACCCCCTCCCGCTTGCGGGAGGGGGCTTTCAGAAGAGCGAACGGTGTCACCCCGCCAACCGCTGCTCGATCGTCCGCCACAGCGCGTCGAACGCCTTCGCCCCTTCGGAGCGCGGCGCGAAGGAACCGACCGGTGCGCGCCTCGCCGCGGTCTGTTCGATCACGCTCGCCATCGGGACCACCGGCCAGTCGGGATGCCGCGCGATCGCCTCGGCATGCAGGCTGCGGCGGCGGTCGACCATGACGTGGACGGGCATCACCGGCGTCTTGCCGCCCAGGTGCGACACGACCGCCTGATAGGCGCGCTCCGACAGCGGGGAGGGGATGACGGGCGCGACGATCAGGTCCGCAGCGCGCATCACCTGGTCCGCGGTGTCGGTCAGCCCGGGCGGGCAATCGAGCAGGATGCGGTCATAGCCCTTCAGCGCGCCGAGCAGCTTGGCCAGCCGCTTCTTCTTGTCCATCTCGTGGAACAGCAGGTCGAGTCCCCGCAGCGACGCGTCCGCCGGAATGAGCGACAGCCGTTCATAGGGCGTCGGCCGCGCCCGGCTGGCGATCGATATCTCCTTCGAGAATACCGCCTGCGCGTCGTTGTGCGCGGTATCGCACCCCAGCAGCCAGCTGCTCGCGGCCTGCGGGTCGAGGTCCCACAGCAACGTCCGCCGTGCGGACCGCTCGGCGGCGCACCAGGCCAGGTTGACCGACAGCGTGGTCTTCCCGACGCCGCCCTTCAGGCTGTAGATCGCGATCGTCGCCATGCGGGCGATCCTGCCGGGGGTTGGGGGTCGTGGCAAGGATTCTTGGATTTTCGCCGGCCAATGCCCCCGGCGAAGGCCGGGGGGGCGACTGCGTCACCCTAGCGCAATAAAAAGGGCCGGCGGATCGCGCCGCCGGCCCCGTATGTCGGAAAAGAATCGCGCCCTAGATCAGGACTTGCAGCTCTGCTCGCCCTTGCCCGGTTGCGTCAGTTGAATGCTGTCCGGCCCGCCGGTCAGGTTCCACCCGGCCGCGGTCAGCGGTTCGCCGGCGGCGGCGGCGGTCAGCTTCGTGGGTGTGCCTTCCTTCGACGTGCGCACAACCGCCTGCTTGTCGCCCTGGAAGAAGGTGACATAGACCAGGCTATTGTCCTTGCACCGCAGCGACTTGTCCGCCTTGATCGCGGGCGGCAGCTCGATGGGTCCGGCGTGCTTGAGCGCGTTGGCCATGGGGTCGGGGTTGGCGTCGACCACCTCCGGCGCCCTTGGCTGGGAATTGCAAGCGGCCAGCACGAGCAAGGATGCGGCGGCGGCGACGGGGAGGAGGGGGCTTTTCATGGCGGAAAAACGCTTCGCTGATGCAGCATCCGGCGTCAAGCCGGATACGCCGCGGTTCACCGCGCCTCTTGCGTCATATGCTCAGATGCCGCCCAGATAGTCGATCTTGCCGACCGGAACCCCACGCATGCGCAGCAGGGCATAGGCCATCGTCACATGGAAGTAGAAGTTCGGCAGGACGAACTGGCTGACGAACGTGCGACCGGTCAGGCGATATTCGCCGTTGGGGAACGTCAGCACGACCTCGATATCCTCCTTGCCGTCGATCGATGCGCGGTCTGCGCCGTTCACGACGGCCAACGTCCTGGCGATGCGTTCCTGCAACGCGGCGAAGGTCGTTTCCGCGTCGGGCATCGGGACCGCTTCGCCGCCGCCGAGCCGCTGCACCGCGCCCTTGGCGCTGTCGCTCACGCGCTGCACCTGCGCAGTCAGCGGCAGCATGTCGGGAACCAGTCGGCTGCCCAGCATGTCCTCCTCCGCGATCCCGTGTTCCTTCGCATAGGTCGCGCCCTTCTCCAGGACGGCGGACAGCGCGGTCAGACCACGGACGAGCGGCGGCACGAGGGCGTCGTAGAGTTCGGTGGCCATGATCTTCTCCCTGTGATGGCGCGCATGTAGGGACGCGGCGGGATCGTTGCACCCCGCGACTTGATCGGCCCCAACCTTCGCTCGCTTGCCCCTGTCGCGCCATGGGGCCATCTATGCGCCATGCATACGACATCCGACACGCTGGCGCTCATCGGCAACACCCCGCTCGTGCGGCTGAAGGGTCCGAGCGAGGCCACCGGCTGCGACATCTTCGGCAAATGCGAATTCGCCAATCCGGGCGCGTCGGTGAAGGACCGCGCCGCGCTGTTCATCGTCGAGGATGCGGAGGCGCGCGGCACGCTGCGCCCCGGCGGCACGATCGTCGAGGGGACGGCGGGCAATACCGGGATCGGCCTGGCGCTGGTCGCCAATGCCAAGGGCTACAAGACGATCATCGTCATGCCCGACACCCAGAGCCCGGAGAAGATGGCCACGCTGCGCGCGCTGGGCGCGGAGCTGATGCTGGTGCCCGCCGCGCCCTATTCGTCGCCCTGCCATTTCGTGCACACCTCGCGCCGGGTGGCGGAGGAGACGGAGAATGCGATCTGGGCGAACCAGTTCGACAATATCGCCAACCGGCGCGCGCACATCATCGGCACCGCGGAGGAGATCTGGGCGCAGATGGACGGCCGGATCGACGGCTTCACCTGCGCGGTCGGCACCGGGGGGACGTTCGCGGGCGTCGGCCTGGGGCTGAAGGCGAAGGACGAGGCCGTGTGCATCGCACTCACCGATCCGCACGGCGCCGCGCTGTACGATTATTATGCGCACGGCGAACTCCGGTCGGAAGGATCGTCCGTCGCCGAGGGGATCGGGCAGGGGCGGATCACCGCCAATCTGGAGGGTGCGCCGGTCGATACGCAGTTCCGGATCTCGGATGCGGAGGGCTGGGACTGGACGCGACGGCTGCTTGACGAGGAGGGGTTGTGTCTCGGCCTGTCGGGCGGGATCAACGTCGCGGGGGCGGTACGGCTGGCCGAGCGGCTGGGTCCGGGCAAGCGGATCGCGACGATCCTGTGCGATACGGGGTTTCGCTACCTGTCGACCTTGTACGCCCCCGAATGGCGCGCGGCCAAGGGCTTGGCATGAGGCGCGTTCGACAGCCTTTGCGCGATCGGGTATCGGATGGCGCGATGAAGCGGCGAAGCGATCCCAGCCAATCGATGCAGCGCGTGAAGGTCGGGATGATCGGCTTGGCCGCGGTGGTGCTGCTGATCGGACTGGCCAGTGCGATCATCGGTTCGGCGACGCGCGAACGGCCCGGGATGGCGCTGGGCGCTTCGCAGGCGGTGGTCGCGAACATGGCGGCGTCGAACCAGGCGGTCGCGGCCGAGCCGCTTGCCGAGCTCGGCGTGGCACCGATGACGGGCAACGGCAGCACGGTCGCTCGGTAGCGTTTTTCAGGGGTGGGGCTGTATGCCCGGCCTCGCTGTTTTCCCTTCCCTCTTTCCCCGTCTTACCCTCCCCGGCGAAGGCCGGGGTCCAGTCGCCGAGGTTGCCGTTGGGGAGGGTGATCCTCTCCCACTCGGTCCGCGGCACCTGGGCCCCGGCCTTCGCCGGGGAGGCGTATCGATGCGTGATCTGCGCGATTGGCTCGACACCGCGCCCACCCCGTCCAATCCCCCAAATCCCCAAAAATCCCGTTGCGTCCCCGACTAACCCTTGATAACTAGCGTTAACAGCGGGGCAAGCTAACCGATCTGCCGATGGCGGAGCGGGGGGACGGTCAACGTCCTTCCGACAGCGGAGACGCGTGCGCGCCAGGGCGAGGTCGGCGTGGCGGATAGGGGCTATTATCAGGGGGATGGCATCGGTCTTGTCGACGACAAGGGCCGGGTTGCGATTCCCTCTGCGCTGCGCACCATCCTCGCCGCCAACGCACCGAAGGCGAACGGCAAGGACGGCGGCACGATCGTGATCGGCGCGCACCAGAAGAGTCGCTGCCTCGTCGCCTACGACCCCGGCTTCCTCGACATCATGGCCGCGCGGCTCGACCGGCGCGAGGCGGAGCACACCGGCGCGGACGGCGAGTTCGATTATAATATCAAGCGCCGCGCGACGAGCGGCGAGGCGGTGCCGTTCGACGGTTCCGGCCGCTTCATCATGCCCGCCTTTCCGCGCTTCCATGCCGGGATCGGCGTCCACGCCTTCTTCTACGGCGTGTTCGACTATATCGAGATCTGGGACCCGAAGACGCTGATCGAGCCCCCCGACGCGCCCGAGATCATGAAGTCGATGGCGCGGTTCCACATGATGGAGAAGGGCGTGTCGCTGTGACCGACGCGGCCCACGTTCCCGTCCTGCTCGCCGAAGTCGTCGCCGCGCTCGCCCCGGCACCCGGCGAGACGATGGTCGACGCGACCTTCGGTGCAGGCGGCTACACCCGCGCGCTGCTGGCGACCGGCGCGCGCGTGATGGCGCTGGACCGCGATCCGGATGCGATCGCGGGCGGGCAGGCGCTGGCCGCGGCCGAAGACGGGCTGACGCTGATCGCCGCGGATTTCTCCGCGATGGCCGCGGTCGTCGGTGACGGCGTCGACGGCGTGACGATGGATATCGGCGTCTCGTCGATGCAGCTCGACCAGGCGGATCGCGGCTTCTCGTTCCAGTCCGACGGCCCGCTCGACATGCGGATGAGCCGGGAGGGCATGTCCGCGGCGGACTTCGTCAACGAGGCGGACGAGGGCGTCATCGCCGACGTCCTCTACCGCTATGGCGACGAACCCAAGTCGCGCCGAATCGCGCGCGCGATCGTCGCCGCGCGGCCGCTGACGCGCACCGGCGAACTGGCGCACGTCGTCCGCCGCGCGCTGGGCCACAAGCCGCACGACAAGAAGGACCCGGCGACGCGGACCTTCCAGGCGATCCGCATCCATGTGAACCGCGAACTGGGCGAGCTGGCCGATGGCCTGGCGGCAGCGGAGCGCGTGCTGAAGCCGGGTGGGCGGCTGGCGGTCGTCACCTTTCACAGCCTGGAGGACCGGATGGTGAAGCGCTTCCTGCGCGACCGGTCCGGGGGCGCGCCTGCGATGTCGCGGCATATGCCGCAGGTCGCCGCCGGACCCGCGCCGACCTTCGAGCAGGTCGGGCGCGGCGTGCGTGCAGGCGATGACGAAGTGGCGCGCAACCCGCGTGCGCGTTCCGCAACACTCAGGACGGCAAGGCGCACCGCGGCGCCGGCCTGGGCCAACGATATCGGATACGAAGAGGTGGTGGCATGACCGCGGCATATCGGTTGAAGGGTCTGGGCTGGTTCGCCAGCTGCGTGGCGGTGACGCTGGGCTTCTATCTGGTGTCGCTGCAGGTCGCATCGGAGCGCAAGAAGCTGGAGGCGGTCGACAGCCGGATCGGCGCGGCGCGCCGCGACATCCGTGCGCTGGAAACCGAATTCGACACCCGCGCGAACCTGACGCAGCTGGAGCGGTGGAACGGCGACACGCTGGCGCTCGCCGCGCCCGCCGCCGGGCAGTTCGTGCGCGACGAGGCGCAGCTGGCCGCGATCGACGTCAACGCGGCGGCGGTGCCGGGCACGACGACGGCGGTCGCGCTGGTCGTGCCGTCCGCGCCGCCGGTGTTCGCGCCCGCGACGCCGATCCCGGCTGCCGTGATCCCCGCCGCGCCGGTGCGCGTCGCCGCGGTGGCGCATGCCGACATCACCGCGCCGCGCGCCGCCGCCGCCGCGGTCGCGTCGCCGGAGGCCCCGGTGCGGGTCGCGGCTGCGGCGAAGCCGAAACCCGTCGCCGCGAAGCCGGTCCGGGTCGCGATGCTCGATCGCAAGCTGCTGTCGGACAACACGCTGGGTGACATCCTGTCGGGGGCGCGCGCCGAGGCCGGCCACCGGCGTTGACCGCCGTCGTCGCCCGGCCGGCGCCGCAGCGGCGATCCGCCGGCCAGCGCCACGCGCTGGTCGCGACGGCGCATATGCGCCTGATGATGCTGATGCTGCTGTTCGCGGCCGCGGTGCTGGTCATCATCGCGCGGCTGGCGATGCTGGCGATCATCGACGGACCCGCGGACGAGGCGGCGCGCGTCGCGACCATCGCGGCCCGGGGCGACATCGTCGACCGCAACGGCCAGCCACTGGCGCGCACGATCGACGCCTGGACGATCGCGGTGCACCCGAAGCAGTTGATCGGCGATCCGATGGACATCGCCGCGCGCCTGGCCGCGCTGATGCCCGATCGCGGCGACCAGTCGGCCTTCTACCAGCTGCTGACGTCGAAGGTCAGCTTCACCTATCTCCAGCGCCGCGCCTCGCCCGCGCTCGTCGAGCAGGTCAACGCGATCGGCGAACCAGCGATCGTCTTCGCGCGCGAGACGCAGCGGCTGTATCCGCAATCCACCCTCGCCGCACATGCGCTGGGGTTCCTGTCGACCGACGGGCACGGGATGTCGGGCATGGAGCGCGTACTGGACCAGCGGCTGCTGGACCCGACCAAGAACGGCCAGCCGGTCCAATTGTCGATCGATACCCGCGTCCAGGCGGCGATGGAGAGCGAGCTGGGCCGCGCGATGGCGACGTACCAGGCGCGCGGTGCCGCGGGCGTCGTGCTCGATGTCGACACCGGCGAAGTGGTGTCGATGGTGTCGCTGCCCGTCTTCAACCCCAACCGGATCGGGATGGCCGGGGCGGACCAGCTGCGCAACAATACCATCCAGAGCGTCTACGAACTGGGCTCGACCTTCAAGCCGATCACCGCCGCGACCGCGCTGTAAACGGGCGTCTTCAAGGACAT
>CAXTVB010000017.1:0-1373 GCA_964247555.1 uncultured Sphingomonas sp.
GAATCGGGCTCGCGGTCGCGGTCGCGTTGGCAGCGGAGATGCTGATCGCGGTCGGTGCGTGGAGCACCGGGCCGATCCAGCTCGTTCGGCGTGCGTCGCCGATCGTCGATGCGGTGCCCAACATCCAGGCGATCGGCAATCTGCTCTACACGCGCTATCTGTTCGTGTTCGAGGGCGCGGGGCTGGTCCTGCTGGTCGCGATGATCGGTGCGATCGTGCTGACCCACCGCGAACGCAGCGGCGTCCGCGCGCAGAACGTCTCGCGCCAGGTCGCCCGGCGGCCGCAGGATGCGACGCGCAACACGCGGCCGACGGTCGGGCAGGGGGTCGAGATATGACGATCGGCCTCATCCACTACCTCGTCGTCGCGGCGATTCTCTTCACCATGGGGGTGCTCGGCATCTTCCTGAACCGGAAGAATTTGATCGTCATCCTGATGGCGATCGAGCTGATCCTGCTGGCGGTGAACATCAATTTCGTCGCCTTCTCGGCCTATCTCCACGATCTGGTCGGGCAGGTGTTCGCGATGTTCGTGCTGACGGTGGCGGCGGGCGAGGCGGCGATCGGGCTGGCGATCCTGGTGATCTATTTCCGCGGGCGCGGGACGATCGCGGTCGACGACGTCAACCGGATGAAGGGGTGATCGGTTGATCCAGTTGCTAGTATTCCTGCCGTTGCTGGCCGCGGTGATCGCCGGGTTCGGCAATCGTGCGATCGGCAACGTGCCCGCCAAGGTCGTGACGACCGCGGCGCTGTTCGCCTCCTGTGCGCTCGCATGGCCGATCTTTTTCGGTTACCTCGACGGCACCGGCGGCCCGACCGTGCAGCCGGTGCTGAACTGGATCCAGTCGGGTAACATGGACGTCGCATGGGCGCTGCGCGTCGATGCACTGACCGCGGTGATGCTCGTCGTCATCACGTCCGTGTCCGCGCTCGTACACCTCTACAGCTGGGGCTACATGGCGGAGGATCCGGACCAGCCGCGCTTCTTCGCATATCTGTCGCTGTTCACCTTCGCGATGCTGATGCTCGTCACCGCGAACAACCTCGTCCAGATGTTCTTCGGCTGGGAAGGCGTGGGTCTCGCCAGCTATCTGCTGATCGGCTTCTGGTTCAAGAAGCCGAGCGCCAACGCCGCCGCGATCAAGGCGTTCGTGGTCAACCGCGTCGGCGATCTGGGCTTCATGCTCGGCATCTTCGGCACGTTCCTGGTCTTCAAGACGGTGTCGATCCCCGAGATCCTCGCCGCCGCGCCGCATATGGCGGGCTCCACGATCGGCTTCCTGTGGTTCCGCGCCGACACGATGACGGTGCTGTGCCTGCTGCTGTTCGTCGGCGCGATGGGCAAGTCTGCACAGCTCGGGCTCCACACC
>CAXTVB010000017.1:1420-6020 GCA_964247555.1 uncultured Sphingomonas sp.
GTGATCGCCTATTCGACCTGTTCGCAGCTCGGCTACATGTTCTTCGCCGCCGGCATCGGAGCGTACGGCTCGGCGATGTTCCACCTGTTCACGCACGCCTTCTTCAAGGCTTTGCTGTTCCTGGGCGCAGGGTCGGTGATCCACGCGATGCACCACGAGCAGGACATGCGCTTCTACGGGGGCCTTCGGAAGAAGATCCCGGTCACCTTCTGGGGGATGATGGCGGGCACGCTCGCGATCACCGGCGTCGGCATTCCCGGCGTATGGGGCTTGCCGCAGATCGGGTTCGCGGGCTTCCATTCGAAGGATGCGATCATCGAGGGCGCGTGGGCGTCGGGCAATGTCGGGGTGTGGATCGTCGGCGTGCTGGTGGCGCTGCTGACCAGCTTCTATTCGTGGCGGCTGATGTTCCTGACCTTCTGGGGCCAGCCGCGCTGGGCGCACTCCGAACATATCCAGCATGCGCTGCACGCCCACGATCATGATGGGGCGCACGGACATCATGACGATGAGGCGGCGGACGAACATGCCGGGCACGCGCCGGACCCGCATGCCCTGTCGCAGCACGAACTGCCGGTCGGCACCGGCGGCTATCAGCCGCACGAGAGCCCGTCCAACATGCTGATCCCGCTCATCATCCTGTCGGTCGGCGCGGTCGCCGCGGGGTTCGCGTTCAAGGGATTTTTCATCGAGCCGATGGCGGGCAAGACCTATTGGCACGGCGCGATCGCCTTCCGCGGCGAGTTGATGGAAGCGATGGAAAGCGTGCCCGTACCCATCAAGCTGGGCACCGCGATCGCGATGCTGCTGGGGCTGTTCACCGCCTGGTACGCGTATATCCGCGACAAGGACTTTCCGGCCAAGGTCGCCGAGCAGTTCGCGGTGCTGTACGATTTCCTGCTCCACAAATGGTATTTCGACGAACTGTACAATTTGCTTTTCGTGCGGCCGGCCTTCGCGATCGGGCGGTTGCTGTGGCACCGCGGCGACGAGCAGACGATCAACCGCTTCGGCCCCGACGGGTCCGCCTGGGTCGTGCAGATGGGCAGCCGCGTCGCCGGACGCTTCCAGACGGGATATGTCTACACCTATGCCTTCGTCATGCTGATCGGGCTCACCGCCGCGGTCACCTGGGCGATCGGACTGTAAGATGGCCGGTTTCCCGATCCTTTCCGTGATGCTCGCAGTCCCGATGGCTGCCGCGATCGTCTGCCTGTTCGTGTCTGCGGACAATGCCCGCCGGCTGGCGCTGGCGGCGACATTGATCGATCTCCTGCTCGGCATCCTGCTGTGGTCGACCTACGACATCGGCGGTGCGCAGTGGCAGTTCGTCGAATTCGCAGGCCTGTTCGGCAGCTTCAACTGGGCGCTGGGTATCGACGGCTTCGCGCTGCTGCTGATCATGCTCAGCGTGTTCCTGATGCCGATCTGCATCGGCGCGAGCTGGCGCGCGATCACCAACCGCGTGCCCGAATATATGGCAGCGTTTCTGCTGACCGAGGTGCTGATGATCGGCACCTTCGCGGCGCAGGACCTGTTCCTGTTCTATATCTTCTTCGAGGCCGGCCTGATCCCGATGTATCTCATCATCGGTATCTGGGGCGGGGCGAACCGGATCTACGCGTCGTACAAGTTCTTCCTGTACACGCTGCTCGGCTCGGTCCTGATGTTCATCGCGATGCTCTACATGGCGATCCATGCGGGGACGACGAGTATCCCCGTGCTGATGCAGTACGACTTCCCCGCGCATGTCCAGACCTGGCTGTGGCTGGCGTTCTTCGCGTCCTTCGCGGTGAAGATGCCGATGTGGCCGGTCCACACGTGGTTGCCCGACGCGCACGTGCAGGCACCGACCGCGGGGTCGGTCATCCTGGCTGGCGTGCTGCTGAAGCTCGGCGGCTACGGCTTCCTGCGGTTCCTGCTGCCGATGTTCCCGGTCGCATCGGGCGATCTGACGTGGCTGATCTTCACGCTCTCCGCGGTCGCGGTGGTCTATACCAGCCTCGTCGCGCTGGTGCAGAACGACATGAAGAAGCTGATCGCCTATTCGTCCGTCGCGCACATGGCGATCGTGACGATCGGCCTCTACGCCTTCAACCGGCAGGGAATCGAGGGCGCGATGATCATGATGCTCAGCCACGGGCTGGTGTCGGGCGCGCTGTTCCTGTGCGTCGGGGTGATCTACGACCGGCTGCATACCCGCGAAATCAGCCGTTATGGCGGGCTCGCGATCAACATGCCGCGCTACGCCTTGTTCTTCCTGTTCTTCACGATGGCGTCGATCGGGTTGCCGGGGACCAGCGGCTTCGTCGCCGAGTTCCTGTCGCTGATGGGCGCCTATCAGGTGTCGACCTGGACCGCCTTGCTTTGCACCACGGGCATCATCCTCGGGGCGGCGTACATGCTGTATCTCTACCGACGCGTCGTGTTCGGCGATTTGAAGGCCGACGACGTGCGCGCGATGACGGACATGGACGGCCGCGAGCTGTGGCTGCTCGCACCGATCGCGGCGGTGGTGCTGTGGATGGGCGTGTATCCCGAGAGCTTTCTCAGCCCGATGCGCAAGGATGTCGGCGTGCTGCTCGCGCGGCTCGACCCCGCCGCACCGTCCAGCGACAGCCGGCCGACGCCGGGCCATATGACGACGCGCGTCGCGCAGGCGGAGGCGCAGTAATGGATTATCTCGCGAACCTGGCGATGACGCTGCCCGAGCTGATCCTGTCGCTCGGCGCGATCGCGCTGATGCTCGTCGCGGCCTGGGGCGGGCAGTCATCGACCCGCTTCATCTCGATCGCCTCCGTCTTCGTGCTGGCGGGCGCGGGTATCGCGCTGGCGGGGCCGGCCGGATCGGGTGGCCCGGCGTTCGAGGGGCTCTACCGCGCGGATGCGTTCGCCGCGTTCGCCAAGGTGCTGATCTACATCGCCGCGGCGGTCGCGATCGTGATGGCCCCCGATTTCTTCCGCCGGACGACGGGCGACGACCTCCGCCCGGAATATCCGGTGCTGATCCTTCTGTCGGCAGCGGGCATGGGGATCATGGTGTCGGCCGCGGACATGCTGACGCTGTATGTCGGCCTCGAGCTGCAGAGTCTGGCCGCGTATGTGCTTGCGAGCTTCATGCGCCGCGACGGGCGATCGGCGGAGGCGGGGCTGAAGTACTTCGTGCTGGGCGCGCTGGCTAGCGGGATCCTGCTCTACGGCATCAGCCTGGTCTACGGTTTCAGCGGCACGACGATGTTCGACGGGATCGCAACCGCCTATGCGGGACCGAAGTCGCTCGGGCTGCTGTTCGGGCTGGTGTTCGTGTTCGCAGGCCTCGCGTTCAAGATCTCCGCGGTGCCGTTCCACATGTGGACGCCCGACGTGTACGAGGGCGCGCCGACCCCGGTGACGGCCTTCTTCGCGTCCGCGCCCAAGGTCGCGGCGATGGCGCTCAGCGTGCGCGTCGCCGTCGAGGCGATGGGGCCGGCGAGCAGCGACTGGCGGCAGATCGTGATCTTCGCGAGCCTCGCCTCGATCATCCTCGGCGCGGTCGCGGCGATCGGGCAGACCAACGTCAAGCGGCTGCTGGCCTATTCGTCGATCAACAATGTCGGCTTCGCGCTGATCGGCCTAGCGGCCGGCACGCAGGAGGGCGTCGCGAGCGTCCTGATGTACCTGACCATCTATGTCGCGATGACGCTCGGGTCGTTCCTGGTGGTCCTCCAGATGCGTGACGATGCCGGTCAGCCGGTGGAAAGCATCGCGAGCCTGGCCGGCATGTCGCGCACGCGGCCGGGGCTTGCCGCGGCGCTCGCGATCTTCATGTTCTCGCTCGCCGGGATCCCGCCGCTGTTCGGCTTCTACGCCAAATTCGCGGTCTTCCATGCCGCGGTCGCGGCGGGACTCTTCCCGCTGGCGGTGGTCGGGATCGCGGCATCGGTGATCGGTGCCTATTATTACCTGCGGGTCGTGAAGACGATGTACTTCGACGATCCCGCGACCGCATTCCCGCCGATGGATAACCGGGTCGAAGGCGGGCTGATCGCGGTCGCGGCAGTGTTCATCTCGCCCTTCGGTTATCTTGCGATCCCATTGCTGGGCGCCTGGACGATGGCGGCGGCACGGTCGCTTTTCTAGGACGCACGGTCTGACCACGATCCGCACCGTCGCGGAGACGGGATCGACCAACGCCGACATGCTGGCCCTCGCACGGAGCGGGGTGGCCGAGGGCGTTTGGCTGCGCGCGGAGCGGCAGTCGGCGGGGCGTGGGCGGCTCGGGCGGGCGTGGGTCTCGCCGGTTGGCAACTTCTACGCGAGTACATTGGTGCGGTTGCGCGGGACCGATCCGGCTGCGGCGACCTTGGCATTGGTGGCGGCGGTGGCGGTGGAGGACGGGGTTTCCGTGTATCTCCACTCCGGCGAAGGCCGGGGCCCAGTCGCGAAGGTCGACGAGACGAGGGGCATCGCTCACCAATCGGCGTTCTCCCAACTGGGTCCCTGCCTTCGCCGGGGTGGGTTGGAACTCAAATGGCCCAACGACCTCCTGCTGAACGGCGCGAAACTCTCCGGGATACTCCTCGAACGCGCCGACGATGCGGTGGTCATCGGCATCGGCGTC
>CAXTVB010000017.1:6046-18194 GCA_964247555.1 uncultured Sphingomonas sp.
GCCCGATCGCCCGACCACCAGCCTCGCCGATCACGGTGCTACCGTCCGCCCCGCCGACTTCGCCGAGACGCTGGCGGAGGCCTTCGCCCGCTGGCTCGCACGTTGGCGCGGCGAGGGGCTCGCACCCGTTCGGGCGCGGTGGATCGAGCGTGCGCACCCGGTCGGCACCGCGCTCACCGCCCGTCTGCCCGACGGCGAGGCGATCGACGGGCTGTTCGACGGGCTCGATACCGACGGAGCACTCATGCTCCGCTTGGCGGGCGGCGAGCGGCGTGTCATTCACGCTGCGGACGTCTTCCTGCTATGATTACGACCCGTTCGTTTCGAGCGAAGTCGAGAAACCGAGCCGGAAGCGCGATGCCACCGTGTCTCGACTCCGCTCGACACGAACGGAAAGGCTAAAGGACCGCCGATGCTGCTCGCGATCGATGCCGGGAATACCAATGTCGTCTTCGCGCTGGTCGCGGACGGCGTCGTGAAGGCGCGCTGGCGGATCGCCACCGACCCGCGCCGGACCGCGGACGAATATGCGGTTTGGCTGAGCCAGTTGCTGGGCCTCGAAGGCTATACGCGCGACGACGTGACCGGCGTGATCGTCGCGACCGTGGTCCCGCGCGCGCTCCACAATCTCCAAGTGCTCAGCAGCAAATATTTCAGGACCGAAGCACTGATTGCCGGCAGGCCGCCGGTCGAATGGGGCATCGCGATCGATGTCGACGAACCGGCGTCGCTCGGTGCGGACCGAGCGGTGAATACCATCGCGGCGCACGCGCTGCACCCCGGCGACCTGATCGTCATCGATTTCGGGACCGCGACGACGGTCGACCTCGTCGACTATTCGGGCGCGTACAAGGGCGGCATCATCGCGCCGGGCATCAACCTGTCGCTCGACGCCCTCGTCACCGCCGCCGCCAAGTTGCCGCGCATCGCGATCGAAACGCCCGCCGACACCAGCGTCATCGGGCGCAACACCACCGATCAGATGCATATCGGCATCTATTGGGGCTATGTCGCGATGATCGAGGGGCTGGTCGCGCGGATGAAGACCGAAGTCGGGCGGCCGGTGAAGGTCATCGCCACGGGCGGCCTCGCCACGCTGTTCGAGAAGCATACGACGCTGTTCGACGTCATCGAACCCGACCTGACCATCAAGGGGCTGGCGATGCTGTGGGATCGCGCCCATATGACCATCTGAATTCGCGCCCGACGCAGGTCAGGGCTTCTCCTACCATATCATGAAAAGACCCCGGCATCGCCCGGGGCGACGAATAGGAACGACATTGACTCCCAAGAACGAACTACTCTTCTGCGCGCTCGGCGGTTCCGGCGAGATCGGCATGAACGTCAATCTCTACGGCTGCCAAGGCAAATGGGTGATGGTCGATTGCGGCATCACCTTCGCCGACGCCGGCTATCCCGGCATCGACGTGATCCTGCCCGATCTGTCCTTCATCGAGGAACGGCTGGGCGACCTCGTCGGGATCGTGCTGACGCATGGGCACGAGGATCATATCGGCGCGCTGCCCTATCTGGCCGAGGACCTCGGCGTGCCGCTCTACGCGACCGCCTTCACCGCCGGCCTGATCCGCGGGAAGCTGGAGGAGGAGGGCATCGCGAACCGCGTGACGCTGAAGGTCGTCGATCCGTCCAAGTCGTTCAATGTCGGGCCGTTCGGCTTCACCTTCGTCGGCGTGTCCCATTCGATCCCCGAAGCGAACGCGCTGCTGATCGATACGCCCTTCGGCCGCGTGTTCCACACCGGCGACTGGAAGCTGGATGCGGCGCCGATCATCGGCAACCCCGCGACCGCCGAACAGCTCGCCGCGATCGGTGACGACGGGGTCGAGATACTGGTCTGCGATTCGACGAACGTCTTCAATTTCGAGGCATCGGGGTCGGAAAGCAGCGTCCGGATCGGCCTGTCCGAGACGGTGGCGAAGGCAAAGGGACGCGTGGTGGTGACGTCGTTCGCGTCCAACGCCGCGCGGCTGGTCACGCTGGGCGAGGTCGCGAAGGAAAGCGGGCGCAAGCTGTGCGTGACCGGGCGCTCGCTCGACCGCATCCTGAAGGTCGGCCGCGCCTGCGGCTATTTCAAAGGCTTCCCCGAAACCATCGATCCCGAGGCGGCGATGCGCCTGCCGCGTGACAAGGTGCTGATCGTTGCGACCGGCGGGCAGGGCGAGGCACGCGCCGCGCTGGCGCGGATCGCGGACGGCAGCCACACGGTCCAACTCGAGGCCGGGGATTCGGTCATTTTCTCCTCGAAGCAGATCCCGGGCAACGAGGTCGCGATCGGCCGGATCCAGAACATCCTGGCGGGCAAGGGCGTGGAGATGATCACCGAACGCCAGGCGCACGTACATGTGTCGGGCCATCCCGGGCGACCCGAACTCGCGCAGATGTACGACTGGATCCGCCCGGAGAAGCTGATCCCCGTCCACGGCGAGATGCGCCACCTGATGGAGCAGGCCCGCTACGGCCTGTCCGAGGGCATTCCGCAGGCGATCGTCCAGACCGACGGCGACATCCTGCGCCTCGCGCCCGGGCCCGCCAAGAAGATCGGCACCGCCAAGGTCGGGCGTCTGGTGCTGGATGGCGACGTGATCCTGCCCGCCGATGGCGGTACCATCAACGACCGTCGCAAGCTGGCGCTGAACGGCCAGATCTCGCTCGCGGTGGGTATCGGTCGCGACGGACGCGTGATCGGATCGCCGCAGGTCCGCCTGCAGGGCATTCCGGTCGAGGAAGACCGCGCGGCGTTCATCGACGACGTCGTCCAGGGGGTCGAGCAAGCCCTTCGTGATCGTCCGCGCGATTCGGAGAAGTTCCGCGAATCGCTGCGGCTCGCGGTGCGCAAGGTCGCGACGCGCTGGACGG
Organism: uncultured Sphingomonas sp.; assembly: GCA_964247555.1. GTDB lineage: Bacteria > Pseudomonadota > Alphaproteobacteria > Sphingomonadales > Sphingomonadaceae > Sphingomonas. Next base: position 8,924 of record CAXTVB010000017.1, read on the forward strand.
GCAAGAAGCCGATCGTCGACGTGCTGGTGATCCAGGGCTGATCCGGCGATGCGCTGGACGTCGATGCTCGCGATCTACGTCCTGTTCTGGGCGTTCTCGGTCTTCCTCGTCCTTCCCTTCGGTGTCCGGACGACGCGTGAGGCCGGGGGCGATGTCATTCCCGGCCAGGCCGAAAGCGCGCCGCACGAATTCCGGACGGGGCGGACCGCGAAGCGGGTGACGGTCGTGGCGACGATCCTGTTTGTGCTGTTCCTGCTGAACTATTCGTTCGGCTGGATCACGCCCCGCACGTTCGATTTCTTCCACGACAGCGAAAGCGCATTCGCAGGCGGGTGAGGCGGAGATCCGTCGTCTCCTGCCGTCATGTCCGCGTATCCTCTCGCGCCTCTCTCCGGCACCGTCCGCTTCTTACTTCGTCACCCCCGCGAAAGCGGGGGCCCCGCTTCTTGAACCGGACGAGTGGGGAAGAAGCGGGGCCCCCGCTTTCGCGGGGGTGACGTAGAGGAGTTGCAACCGCCGCACACAAATTTTGTCCGCGAATGGCATCACCGTTCTCCCGCGAAAGCGGGATCCCTGGGTAACGCGCGGTGTGCTTGTGGCCCTGGTCCCCCGCTTTCGTGGAAAACGGGAGCGAAACCCCTGTCCTACAGAGCGCGTTTCGTGATCGACCGCCGGCATGGTCCCGAACTTCGCCCGGAATTCATCGACGGCAAACCGCCGATCCTTCGCACAGGAGTGTTTCCGCGCGAACGTAGCGTGTGGTTCGTCCACTTCCGGCCGTAGCTTCGTCCCGCACGAGAGCACGACTCGGCTGCGAGAGGCGGTGTCCGGACTACCGCAACCGCTCGATCGCCTGCGCCAGCGCCACGTAAAGCTTGCCCATGTCGGACGACAGCAGCGTCACCCCCAGTGGCGATCCGTCGCGCTGTGCCAGCACCGCGCGCAGCATCGCCTCGAAGTCGTGGATGTAGCGGTTGACGTGATCGCGGAACCCCGCGTCGTCGTCGTACAGCCGCACGATCTCGCGCGCCTCGCCTGCCTCGAGCACGCGGACCGCACGCCGGGTGAAGACGCCGCGGTCGCCCTTCAGATACGCGGCCCAGGCGCTGTCGGAGATGTCCGGCGCCAGGATCCGCGCGACGTCGATCGAAGCGGAGTTGAGCGATTCGATCAGCAGCGACACCCGCCGCGCGAAGGTATCGCGGTCCGACTCCTCGCGTTCCGCGCGCGCATCCTCCATCCGCGTCTCGACGATCGCGGTCTGGTCGGCGATCGCCTGGACCTGTTTGGAAAGCCGCGCGGTGGCGCGCGTGGCGGCATCGACCGCAGCGTCGGTCGCCTCGCCGATCGCGCGGATCTGCCGCTCGACGGTATCGCCCGTCGCGCGGCGCATCGCCTCGACGCTCGCCGCCTCGAGCGCATTGGCGGCGTCGGGGATGACCATAGCCAATGTCTCGCGCGCCTTGTCCGCGGCGACCGCGGCGGTATCGCGGACTCGCAGCAGCGCGTCGATCAGGCGCGGCGCGGCCTCGTCGGCGAAGCGGTGGGTGCGCCCGATCGTCTCGTCGACCATCTGGCCCAGCGCGTCCGCCTTCGTCCGGCCTTGCGTCAGCGTGTCGAGCAGCGCGCTGGACAACTGGTCGAGCGTGCGGCGCTGGTCCGAAATGACGCCGGCGATCGCCTCGATCGCGTCGTGCGTGCTTTCCGCGGCGGTGACGAGCGCCAGCAATTCGGGCTTGGCCTGGACGACCACCGCCTTGCTCGCAGCGACTCGCCCGTCGAGCCGGTCGAGCGCGTCGGGCAGCGTCTCGTCGATCTCGCGCGTGGCGGCGTCGAGCGCGATCAGCAGCGATTCGGTCGTGCCGATCGTCCGCGTCGCCATCGCGTCGCCGGTGCGCAGCGCCTCGGTCATCGCATCCGCCGACCCGCCGAGCGCGCTGATCGATGCGGCCAGCATCTGCGACCGGTCGATCCCCTGCGCATGCAACGCGTCCAGCCGTGCGGCGGTCGCCGCGATGCTGTCGTCCAGGTCGGCGACGAGCGAGTCGCTTGCCTGGCGCTGACCGTTCAGCCGATCGGTGATGCCGTCGACCGCACGTTCGATATCCGCGATCCGCGCCGCCAGCGCCTCGGCGCTCGTGCGAGCGGCACCGTCCAGACTCGCCTGGTTCGCAGCCACCATCGCGAGCATCGCGTCGCCCTGCGCAACGATGCCCTTGCGCGCATCGTCGATCACATCGGCGGTGCGGCCCAGCAGGCCGTCGACCGCGGTCGACATGTCCGCGGTCACCGCCTCCAGCCGCGCGCCCGCGGTTTCGCTGGTCGCCTCCATGCGCGTGATATGCGCCGCCAGCTTCTGGGCGGCACCTCCGGCGAGCGCGTCCGCCTCGCGGCCGCGTTCGGCGAGTGCGGCGACCTGCGCGCCGAGCGCGGCGGCATGTTCGCCGGCGCTCGATCCGGCCTGGTCGAGCAGCGCTGCGACCGCCCGGGTTTCGGACTGCGCATGCGGCAGCGACGCCAGTACGGCATCGACGCTATGCTTTGCGGCCGCTGCCGATTCGGCGAGCATGCGGGCGTGCGCATCCGCTTCGCCGATCTCGTCCGCCATGCGCCGGCCGATCGTCGCCAACCGCTCGGTCGCGACGTCGCCGGTGTTCATGAGCTGGGTGATCTGTTCGGCCAGCGCCGCGCGATTCGCCGAGATGGAGGCCGATACCGACGCGAGCGTGCGTTCCAGGCTTGCCGCCTCGGCGCGCATCGCACTGCCGGTGCGCGCGAAACGGCGCGCCTCGCTTCGGCTGGTGCGCAGCGCCAGCAGCCAGACGATGCCGACCAATGCGGGACCGACGCCAAGCGCAGCGACGAATTCGACAAGCGCAACGCCCTGCAAGGTCGGCAGGCCCGGCCCGGCGAGCCATATCATCCCGCCGATCCAGACGAGGATCGCCGCCAAGGCGACAACCGTAGCAACGATGCGGCCGGGGGGCGGCGCATCGTCGGCGGGGTCGGCATAGCTGCCGAGATCGAGCGGCACCTCGACGAACTCGGGCATGGGGGTGACCTGGACGGCAGGTTCGATGGGCAGCGCCTGTTTTTCCCCTGCGGCCGCAGCACGGCTGCGATCGGCGCGTATTTCCACGATCATCGAACCCCCATTCGTATCCGCCGCAGCGGTTTATCATGTTTTATCCTCGTCGGGAAATGGTCGCGGCAACCATGCCTTAAGACCTCGGCGAGTAGCCTTGGCGGATGGCCTATGATCCCGGAGCAATCGATGCGGCGCTGGCCGCTGCGGTGGGCGACGAGCCCCTGCTCATCGCCGAATTGCGGCTGGCCTTCACCGAAGGCGCGGTCCGCGCACTGGCGGCGATGGATGCCGCGGCGGACGGCGAAGCCTGGCGGGTCGCGGCATGGCGACTGAAAGGGCTGGCGGCCAGCTTCGGCGCGGTGCGGTTGATGGCGCTCGCCGCGGATGCCGCGTCGGGGACGCCGGGCGACCGGGCGATGCTCGCGAAATTGAAGCGGACCATCGCGCGGCTCTAGCTAGCGGTCTCGATCTGGTTCCCCTAACAGGCGGCGATGCTCGCCGGTCTCCTCCTCGCCACGCACGATGCGGACGATCGTCCCGGGCAACTCGCGGCCACGCTGCCGTTCGGTGGCGTCACGCTGATCGAATATCAGGCGCGATTGCTGATCGAGGCGGGCGCGGCGCAGATCATCGTCGTCGTCGCGCGCCTCACGCCGCAGCTGATCGGCGCGATGACCCGGATCGGGCGTCGCGGCGTCGCCGTCGATGCGGTGCGATCGGCGCAGGAAGCGATGGAGAAGCTCCATCCGCTGTCGCGTGTCTTGATGCTGGGTGACGGGTTGATCACCACCGCCTCGACGGTCGCGCTGCTGGCGGGGGAGGGCGGCGATGCGCTGCTGGTCGTACCGCAGGAGGATGCGTCGCCGGGCTTCGAACGCGTCGGCGGTCGATTGGCCTGGGCGGGGATCGCTCGGCTCGATCCGCGGCGGATCGTCGAGCTGGCGCTGCTGCCCAGCGAATATGACGTGCAGTCGACGCTGGTCCGCATCGCCGCGCAGGCGCAGGCGGCGAATATCCTGCTGCCCGCGACGGCGCTCCAGTCGGGACACGGGATCGAACGCAGCGCGGTTGCGCTGGCGGGGCGGGGCCGGCTGGTGCTGGCGGCGATCGTGTCGGAGCGGCGGGGATGGTTCGACGGTTTCGTCGTGGCGCCCATCGCGCGGATGGTGCTGCCGCGACTGGTCGAGCGCAATGTGGCGGGCAGTGCGGTCGCGGCGGGGGCGGGGATGATCGGCGCGTTCGGATTGGCGGGCGTGGCGTTCGGATTGACGGTGACGGGGTCGATCCTCGCCACATCGGGCACGATCGGCCTGTCGCTCGCTGCGGCGCTGGCACGGCTGCGCGACGACGCCGCGGTGGCGCGGACGGCGTCGATCGCGGCGATCGTGCTGCCCGCGCTGGCGTTGTTGCTGATGGGCGAGATGGCCAGCCTGCGTCTGATCGACGGGACCGCGCGGACGCTCGCATTGGCGCTCGTCGCGGCATTGGCGCTCGGCGAACGCGCGATCGACGAACCGCGGCGTCGGACGTGGTGGGGCAAGCCCGGCGGCTATCTGCTGGTCGCGACGATCGTCACGGCCGCGGGGCTGCCGCTGGTGGCGCTTGCGGCGACCGCGCTGTACGCGACGGCGACGCTGGCGGCGGCGATCGAGGATCGGCGCGCGAAAGCCTTAGCCTGACTTTAACGACGGAGCGTTAGGATGCACGTCATGTCGGTCGAACCGGATTATGCGAGCGCCGGCCCGGCGCGTCGTACGAACAGCGCGGCGGCGCGGGCCGAGCGCGCCCGCGCGCGTGCCGATGCGCGCCTGTCCGGGGCGATCGCGGACTTCTTCCTGCCCGAGAACGACCGGCTGGACGAGCGGACCCGGCTGATGCTGGCGCGTGTGCTGAGCGGCATCGTCGCGGCGATCGAATCGGATATTCGGCGCCATGCCGCACGGCTGCTCGTCGGCCGCGGGGCGACCGACCGGGCCGAGCGGGTGCTGGCGAGCGGCGGCGATATCGCCAACCGGCTGGCCCAGGCGGGATTGTTGCGTGACCGTGCACTGATCGACGAGTTGCTGGCGCGCGTCCGCCACGACCTGATCGCCGACGCACTGCCGACCGCGGTCGCCGGGCCCGACGAGGCGAGCCTCATCGTCCGGTTGTCCGGCGTTCCCGACACGATCGTCGCGACGGCGGCGACCGCACTGCTGGCGGCGGAGAGCCGTCGCCGCAGCGCGAATGTCAGCGGCATCGCCGGGGGCAGCGAGCTTCCCGCCGAACTCCATCACCGCCTCGTCTGGTGGATCGCCGCCGGTATTCGGGAAGGGCTCGGCAACAGCGACCGCGATACCGATCGTGCGGTCGCCGACGCCGCGCAACGCAGCCTGGCGGGGCATGACGAAGGCGAGCGGGTCGACGCGGTCGCGATACGACTGGCGGTGGCGGTCGACGCCCGCGCCGACGAACTGGCGGGATTGCTGGTGGAAGCGATCGGCGATCGGCAATTGGCGTTCTTCGTCGCGGTCGTCGCCTGTGCGCTCGGCATCGCGCACGACGCCGCACGGGCGATCGTGATCGAGCCGGATGGCGAGCGCCTGTGGCTCGCGCTGCGCGCACTCGCGCTGGACCGGCCGACGATCGCCCGGATCGGGCTGGCGCTGGCCGATGCCGACCCCCGGCGCGACCTCGAAGCCTTTGCGGACGCGCTGGACGATATCGTCGCGGTCGATCCCGCCGAGGCGACGGCGGCGCTTGCCCCGCTGTCGCTCGATCGCGATTTCCGCGCCGCGCTCGCCGCTCTGGCGAGGCATCCGGCATGAATGCGATCCCCGGCCAGGCGGTGGCGCATGCGACGATCGACCGCGACGGGCGGCTGGTCGAGGCCGATCCGGCGATCGCGGGGCTGAACCTGCGCGCGGGCGGCGCGATCGGGACGCCGGTCGCGGTGCCGCAGCTCGCGACGATCGCGCGGTTGGCGCGGCGGTTGGGCATCGTCGTCTCGCGCGGTGTCGTGGTCGCCGACGACGAGACGGACATCGACCTGTGGGTGCGCGCACAGCCCGATGGCGACATGGTCCGCCTGTCCGCCAGCGGATGGCGCGAGGTGCAGCCCTGGCGGGCGACGCTGCCGGGTGGTCGCCCCACCTTCGACTTCGTCCGCGCGGGCGGCGACTGGCGCTGGGAAACCGACGCCGCGCTGCGACTGACCTTCCTCACGATCGAGGCCGGGCCGATGTTCGGGTTCGATCCGCTTGGCGCGCTGGGCAAGCCGTTGACCACCTTGTTCGCGCTCGACATCGCAGCCGGGGCGTCGCCGCTACTGGACGCCTTCGCGCGACGGCGACCGTTCGATACGGTGGCCGCGACGTTGAAGGCCAATGGCCGTCGGGTACTGTTGTCGGCATCGGTGCGCCATGACGATGCGGGCGGATTTGCCGGTTTCGTCGGCGTCGTACGGATGGCCGAGGATGCCGCGCCGCCGACGCCGCCGGTCCCGCCGCCCTTGTCCGCCGCTTTCGCGTCGGGGCTCGACAAGGCGCTGCGCACCCCGCTCACGCGGATCATCGCGAATGCCGACAGCATCAATGCGCAGGCGGATGGTCCGCTGCGGCAGGATTATGCGGACTATGCCGCGGATATCGCCGGTGCCGGCCGCCATCTGCTGGGGCTGGTGGACGATCTGGTCGACCTTCAGGCGGTCGAGCGCGCAGACTTCACCTTGCCGCGCGACTCGATCGACCTGGCAGACGTCGCCCGCCGCGCGGCCGGGCTGCTGAGCGTCCGGGCGGCGGACTCGGCCGTAACGATCGAGCGGCCGGCACCGGATCAGGCGATGCCGGCGATCGGCGATTTCCGGCGGACCTTGCAGATCCTCGTGAACCTGATCGGCAATGCCGTCCGCTATTCGCCGCGCGGATCGCAGGTGCTCGTGCGCGTGGCGAACGACGGACCGCTGGCGACCGTCACCGTGACCGATATGGGCAAGGGGATCGCGCCGGAGGATCAGGCGCGCATCTTCGAGAAGTTCGAGCGGGTCGACCCGAGCGAACAGGGCGGCAGCGGGCTCGGGCTCTACATCGCGCGGCGACTTGCGCGCGCGATGTCCGGCGATCTGACGGTCGAAAGCGCGCCCGATGCGGGCGCACGTTTCACCCTGACCCTACCGGCGGGGGCGTCGTCCTAGGCGACGCGAGATCAGGACGAGCACCAGTCCGAACACCGCCAGTGCCGCGCCGCGATCCGCCCAGGGACGCTGGTCGAGCATGAAGCTCGACGCCGGCCAGTGGATATAGCCGAGGCCCTGGCCGATCCACAGCAACCCCATCAGCGTCGCCAGCGCGCCGACCAGGATCAGCACGCCGCGCACGATCCCCATCAGCGCTGGCCGATGGGGGCATAGGTCCGCTGCGTCGCGCCGGTATACAGCTGGCGCGGACGACCGATCTTCTGGTCGGGATCGGTGATCATCTCGTTCCACTGCGCCACCCAACCGACGGTGCGGGCGAGTGCGAACAGGACGGTGAACATCGACGTCGGGAAGCCGATCGCCGACAAGATGACGCCCGAATAGAAATCGACGTTGGGGAACAGCTTCTTCTCGACGAAATACGGATCGTTAAGCGCCATTTCCTCGAGCTGCAGCGCGACGTCGAACACGGGGTCGTTGACCTTCAGTTCCGCGAACACCTCGCGCACCGTCTGCTGCATCACCGTCGCGCGGGGATCGTAATTCTTGTACACGCGGTGCCCGAAGCCCATCAGGCGGAACGGGTCGTTCTTGTCCTTCGCCCGGGCGATGAATTCCGGGATGCGATCGGGCGTGCCGATTTCGTGCAGCATGTTCAGCGCCGCCTCGTTCGCGCCGCCATGCGCCGGGCCCCAGAGGCACGCGATCCCGGCCGCGATGCACGCGAACGGGTTCGCGCCCGACGATCCGGCAAGGCGGACGGTCGAGGTCGAGGCATTCTGTTCGTGATCGGCATGGAGGATGAAGATCCGGTCCATCGCCTTCTCGATCACCGGGTTCACCACATAGGGCTCGGCCGGAACGCCGAACGTCATGCGCAGGAAATTGCCGGTGTAGCTGAGCGAATTGTCCGGATACAGGAACGGCTGACCCAGGCTGTACTTGTATGCCATCGCCGCCAGCGTCGGCATCTTCGCGACCAACCGGTGGCTGGCGATCACGCGCTGTTCGGGATCGTGGACGTCGGTCGAATCGTGGTAGAAGGCGCTGAGCGCGCCGACGACGCCGCAGATGATCGCCATCGGATGCGCATCGCGGCGGAACCCGCGGAAGAACGTCGCGAGCTGTTCGTGCACCATCGTATGCCGCGTGATCGTCCGGCTGAACGCCTTCAGTTCGTCTGCCGACGGCAGTTCGCCGTTCAACAGGAGGTAGCAGACCTCCATGAAGCTCGACTGTTCGGCCAGTTCGCCGATCGCATAGCCGCGGTGGAGCAGCACGCCCGCATCGCCGTCGATATAGGTGATCTTCGACTGGCAGCTTGCCGTGGAGGTGAAGCCGGGATCATAGGTGAAGGCGTCGGTCTGGCCGTAGAATTTGCGGATGTCGACGACGTCCGGACCTACGGTGCCCGACAGGACCGGATATTCGAAACTGGCATCGCCCAGGGCAATTTTTGCAGCATCGGTCATGGCGTTCGTCCTTTCCTAATTGATGGCCATGTCGTCGGCGATCCGACCCAGGCTTTCCTCGCGCCCCAGCAGCACGAGGACGTCGAAGATACCGGGCGATGTCTTGCGACCGGTGAGCGCGGCGCGCAGCGGCTGGGCGACCTGGCCGAGCTTGACTGCCCGATCCTCCGCCACCCGCCGTATCGCGGCTTCGAGCGCTTCCGTATCCCACTCGTCCACCGCGTCAAGCGCGGCGTGGGCATCGGCAAGAACGGCCCGTGCTTCGGCTGTCAGCAACCCCGCCGCGCCCTCGTCGGGCGCGAGCGGACGCTTGGCGAACAGGAACGTCGCACCGTCCGCCAGTTCGTTGAGATTGGCGGCGCGCGGCTTGAGCGACGGCATCGCGCGTTCCAGCAGAGCTACATCGTCGTGCCCACCGATCTCGGCGACGATCCGGGCCAGCCGGGTATCGTCCGCCTCGCGGATATAATGGCCGTTCAGGTTCTCCAGCTTCTTCAGATCGAAGCGCGAAGGGGACTTGCCCACCCCATCCAGGTC
>CAXTVB010000018.1:0-18126 GCA_964247555.1 uncultured Sphingomonas sp.
CGATCATCGGCTATTCGATCAACGACAAGATCGTGATCGACGACCGCATCCGCGAGAATATGCGCCGCTATCGCAAGATGGACATGCGCGAGATCATCAATCTGTCGGTCAACGAGACTCTGCCCCGCACCGTCATGACGTCGCTCACGGTCCTGCTCGCCCTGTTCGCGTTGCTGCTGCTCGGCGGCCATGTGCTGCGCGGGTTCACCGCGGCGATGATCCTGGGCATCTTCGTCGGCACCTATTCGTCGATCTATGTCTCGTCCTCGCTGCTCATCACGCTCGGCCTGCGCGCCGAGCCGACGCGGGCACGGCCGGGGACGCTCGACAATGCCGAGCGGGTCGGGCCGAAGCGCGACCCGCGCTGACATGCGGACGGCCGAATGAGAATGGATCGCGCGAGCGGGGCCGAGGGACCGCTCGTCTCGTCGATCGGTCCCCAGGGGTTTCGCGTCGATGACGGCTATTACCCTGCCCTGTTGCTGACCCCGACGCGCGCGGACGCCTGGTCGCCGCCGCCGATCGACATGCTCGATGTCGACGCTCTGGCGCCGCTGACGGGCATGCGACCCGAATTCATCCTGATCGGGACCGGTGCGGCGTTGATCCGTCCGCCGGCGTCGCTGATTCGCGCGCTGGAGGGACAAGGGATCGGCGTCGAGCCGATGGACAGCCGCGCCGCCGCGCGCGCCTGGGGCGTGCTGCGCGCCGAACGCCGGACGATCGCCGCGGCGCTCTATCCGCTGGCGGCGTAGCCCGCGACGAGTCCGCTTAGATGGGCGTACAGCGAAGATGTGTTCGCAGCCCATGTGAACCTGGCGGCGTGGCGCCGGACATCGGCAGCGAGGGGCGGATCGGTCAGCAATGCGCTGATCGCCTGCGCGAAGGCGTCCGCATCGCGCGCCACCACGCGCCCGGCGCTCGCCGCCGTCACCACCTCGCGCGCCCCGCCCGCATCCGTGATCACGATCGGCGTCCCGCACGCGAGCGACTCGACCCATGCATTGGCCAGACCTTCGGACGACGAAGCAAGCGCCATCACATCCGCAGCGGCAAACAGCGCAGGCAACTCGGCATGCGGCACCGCGCCGAGCAACCGGATCCGATCGGCGACCCCAAGCCCGTCGATCGACCGCTCCAGCCGCGCCCGCTCCGGCCCCTCGCCCGCGATAAGTAGCGACACGCCAGGCAGCCGTGCGACGGCTTCGATGACGACGTCATGCCCCTTGCGCGGGATCAGCGCGCCGACCGACGCCACCATCGGACCCGAAACCCCGAATGCTGCCTTGCCGGGCGTCCGGTCGGCCGGCGCGAAGGCGCGGAGATCGACACCGGTATGATGCACCGCGATCCGCGATGCCGGCATGCCGAGCGCGACCATGTCCGCCTTCATCGCCTCCGACACGGCGAGGAGACCGTCCGCGCCCTGACCCGCCGCCAGTATTCGTGCGGCGGTGGCAGGTGCCCGCCCCCAATGGTGGATGTCTGCCCCTCGCGCCTTGACCGACACGGGCACGCCGTAGCGCCGGCCCAACGCGATGGCCGCCGGACCGTCGGGGAAGAAGAACGACGCGTCGATGACGTCGAATCCGCCGGCGAGGGAATCGAGGACCGGGATCACGGCATGTTCGACGGCACGCGCGTGAAAGCGGCCGCCGGTGAGTGGCCAGACCGTGAATGGCGGGCGGTGGACGGTGACGCCATTCCAAGCCTCGACGACCGGCAGTGCGGCGAGCGCGGCGTAACGCCCGATGGCCGGCCCCGGTGGCCGCCCGACCGGCGCGACGACCGTCAGCGCGACATCGTCCCGCGCAGCCAGGCACAACGTCTGCTGCTCGACGAACACGCCGAAATTCGGGCGCGACGCATCGGGGAACAGCGTGGAGAGGGTAACGACGCGGAGCATTTCGACAGCAACCTAGCGGGAAAACGTAAATTCCTTTCCCGGGCGCGACACCACAGCAACCGCCACGAACCGGCTGTCCTACACGCGTCGCCCCGTATAACTGGTCCGGCTCCGATCCCAAGGAGTCCGGCATGCCAGATGCATCAACCATCCCGACCAAAGCATCGTACCGCGACCGCACGGTCGCATCGCGACAGGCCCGGACGCCTGGCCACGAGCGCCATTCGGCTCGTCGCCGCAAACCAATCGGTTCATCGCTCTCCCGTGCGGACGTGCCGTGTGGTTCGTCCACTTCCAAACCGGCCGCGCGCGCATTTCGGCAAGGTTTATCGGCGCTAGCGACCCGCGCCCCGGTCTTCGCCGGTGAGGCGAACCGGGGCGGGAAGCGCCCTATCCCGCCCCGCCCCTCAGAGCCGCTTCGTCCCCGGATACGCGACCAGCACGTCCGCGTCTTCGCTCGTTCGCACCGTCTCGCTGCCCGTCATCGTCGCACATTCGCCCGCCTTCACGGTCACGTCCGCCACCGACCCTTCGCCCTTGATCGGCACGATCCAGGCGGTCGTGCCCTCGGGCAGCGACACCCGATGGTCCCCGCCGGACCAGCGCTCCAGCACGAACTTCGGCCCCTCGACCAGGATCGTCCGGTCCGGCGCGACCTGGCCGGGCGAGACGATGGGCACATAGGGCACCGGTTGCGCGACGGCGATCCCATCCTTCAAGTGCAGCTCCCGGTCGCTGCCGTAATCGTACAGCCGGTAGGTCGTCTCCGAATTCTGCTGCACCTCGATGCACGTCAGCCCGCCGCCGATCGCGTGGATCGTGCCGCTGGCGCAGTACATGAAATCGCCCGCCTTCACCGGCTTCCAGTCCAGATCCTGTTCGATCGACCCGTCGAGCGCATCCGCGCGGAGTTTCTCGCGCTCCATCGGCGCCTTCGTGCCGACGGCGATCACGGCATCCGGGTCCGCCTGCAGGATCGTCCAGCACTCGTCCTTGCCGCGGGGCAGCCCGCGTTCATGGGCCTGGTCGTCGTCCGGATGGACCTGCACCGACAGCTTTTCGCCCGGGAACAGGTATTTGATGAGCAGATCGGGCTTCGTATCGCCGGGTTCCTGGAACCAGATCTCCCCGATGGGCGCATCGTCAGGCTTTGGATTATCGAACCCGGGAAACAGGTCGTGCCGGCCCCAGGGTTTCTCGACACGGTGGGTCTGGAGCAGCTTGGCGGGCATGAAACGCGATCCTTTCGGCGGTGGGACAATCGCCACGGCGAACGCGCGATCATGGCCGGGCGATCCGTCCGGCGTAAAGCTATTGTTCGTGGAGGGCCGGGTGCGCTAAGGACTGCGTCGATGCGTACCCCCAAGTCCCGCGTGCTGTCCCTCGCGCTCGTCGCCGCCCTGGCGTTCCCCATCGCCGGTTGCGCCCGCAACAGCCGCGCCAAGGGCGATACGCCCTATGTCGCGCGCGACGTCGGCACGCTGTACACGGCCGCGAAGCAGCGGCTGGACACCGGCCAGTACAAGGCGGCAGCCATTTTGTTCGACGAGGTCGAGCGCCAGCATCCCTATTCGGTCTGGGCCCGCCGTGCGCAGCTGATGAGCGCGTACAGCTACTATCTGGACAGCAGCTACACCGAATCGATCCAGTCGGCGCAGCGCTTCCTGTCGGTCCATCCCGGCAACCGGGACGCGCCCTATGCCTATTATCTGATCGCGCTCGGCTATTACGAGCAGATCCGCGACGTGACGCGCGACCAGAAGATCACCCGCCAGGCGCTCGACGCGCTGGGCGAACTGGTCCGCCGCTATCCGACGACGCGCTATGCCGAGGATGCGCGGCTGAAGATCGATCTGGTGCAGGACCATCTCGCGGGCAAGGAGATGGAAGTCGGCCGCTTCTACGAAACGCGCGGGCAATGGCTGGCGGCGACGATGCGGTTCCGGACCGTCGTCGACGATTACCAGACGACGCCGCACGTGCCCGAGGCGCTGATGCGGCTGACCGAAACCTATCTGCAACTGGGCGTCCCGACCGAAGCGGAGAAGGCGGCGGCGGTGCTGGGCCATAATTACCCCGGCACGGATTGGTACGGCCATGCCTTCAAGCTCATGAAGGATCATCCGTACACGCGCGTCGCGCCGGTCCCCGCGGGTCAGCCGGTCGTCGCACAGGGTACGCCGGGATCGGTGTCCTTCGGCTCGGTGAACACCGTCGCGCCGACCCCGAAGAGCACCGCACCCGCCGCCCCCGCAAGCAATGCGGTAGCTCCGCAGGCGCCCTCCACCCCAGCGACCACGGGTGGCGCCTCGCCGTCCAGCGCGACGGGTACCGCAGCGCCGGGCGCCCCTGCACCGGGTACGACGCCGGGGGCGTGATGCTGCGTTAAGTTGATCCTCCCCCGCCAGGGGGAGGTGGCAGGCGTAGCCTGACGGAGGGGGCGGTAAGCGATTAGCGACGTTAGGGAATCCTCTCCCTCCGTCGCCTCCGGCGCCACCTCCCCCTGACGGGGGAGGATTGAGCGGTGACGGGCCACGCAGGATCAGGACTCCTTGATAAACGGAACGAAAAGGGGTCAACATCGTCGCGCGATCCGCTAAGGAGGGCGACGATGCTGACCGCGCTATCCATCCGCGACGTGGTGCTTATCGAGGCGCTCGATCTCGATTTCCATGACGGGCTCGGCGTGCTGACCGGGGAGACCGGAGCAGGGAAGTCGATCCTGCTCGATGCGCTTGGCCTGGCACTCGGCGCGCGCGGCGATAGCGGGCTCGTGCGTCACGGCGCGGCGCAGGCGGCGGTCACCGCGACCTTCGATCCGCCCACGGATACGCTTGCTGCGATGCTCGACGAGAACGGCTTCGAGATCGAACCCGGCGAACCGTTGATCGTCCGCCGTCTGGTCAAGGCGGACGGCGGCAGTCGCGGGTTCGTCAACGACCAGCCGGCGTCTGCCGCGTTGCTGCGCGAAATCGCGCCGCATCTCGTGGAAATCCACGGCCAGCACGACGATCGCGGACTGCTCGCGCCGAACGGCCACCGCGCGCTGCTGGACGCGTTCGGACGGGTCGACAGCACCCCCGTCGCCACCGCCTGGCGCGTGCTGCGATCCGCCGAGGACGCGCTGACGGCGGCGCGGGCCGACATCGCAACCGCCGCGCGGGATCGGGAATGGCTGGAGCATGCGGTCGGCGAACTGACCGCGCTCGCGCCCGTGCCCGGCGAAGAGGAACGGCTGGCCGATACCCGCCGCGCGATGCAGCGCGCGGAGAAGGTGACCAGCGAGCTCGAGGCGATCGCCGCCTTCCTCGACGGTTCGGATGGTGCGCTTTCCCGACTTCGCCAGGCGGCGCGGGTGATCGAGCGCGTCGCGGAGGAGCATGACGCGCTGGCCGACGCGCTCGCCGCGCTGGACCGCGCGGTGATCGAGGGCGATGTCGTCGAGGACCGGCTGCGCGAGGCGCGTGCGGCGCTGATGCACGATCCCCGCGCGCTGGAAGAGGACGAGACGCGGCTGTTCGAACTGCGGGCGATGGCGCGCAAGCACCGGGTACAGCCCGACGACCTTGCCGCACTCGCCGACGATCTGGGCGCGCGGCTGGAGCGACTGGAAGCGGGCGAGGACGGCATCGCGCGGATCGAGGCCGAGGTGAAGGCCGCGCGCGCCGCTTACGACGCCGCCGCGGCGATCGTATCGGCACAGCGAGTCGCCGCCGCAGCGCGGCTGGATGCCGCGGTCGCAGGCGAACTGGCGCCGCTGAAGCTCGACGCCGCGCGTTTTCGCACGGATGTCGCGCCGCTGGCGGCGGAGGGCTGGTCGGGTGCGGGCAAGGACCGTGTCGAGTTCCTGATCGCCACCAATCCCGGTGCGCCGTTCGCGCCGCTGATCAAGATCGCCAGCGGCGGCGAATTGTCGCGCTCAAGGTCGCGCTGGCCGAGGAAGGTGGCGCGGCGACGATGATCTTCGACGAGATTGACCGCGGCGTCGGCGGCGCAGTGGCGTCCGCGATCGGCGAGCGGCTAGCGCGGCTCGCAACGGGCACGCAGTTGCTTGTCGTGACGCACAGCCCGCAGGTCGCCGCGCGCGGCGCGGCGCATCTTCTTATCGCAAAACGGCACGACGGCCTCGTCACGCGCACCGGCGTACGGATGCTGGACGAGGGCGAACGCCGCGAGGAGATCGCCCGGATGCTGTCCGGCGCGACGATCACCGACGAAGCACGCGCGCAGGCGGATCGGCTGCTGGAGACGGCGTAGGGCGGTTGCGATCAGGTCGATCCGTTCTCCTGCGAACGCAGGAGCCCAGGATCACGAGCGGCGACGATCGTTACCCTGGATTCCTAAGTTCGCAGGAAAACATTTCTGGTTCGGATCAATCGGGAGACGCTCTAACCACGTGGCATATCGACGACCGTGCCGCAGGCCGGGATGTTGGTCACCATTTGCTCCAGCGGGTCACCCGCCAGCCAGGTGCGGAGCGCCGCGATCGACCCGCCATGCGCGACGACCAGCATGAGCCCGCCCCAGGGGAGGTCGTGCCAGGCCGCGATCGTCCGTCCCGCGACATCGGCCCCGGTATCGCCCCCACCGGGACGAAACCCGGAGGGATCGGTCATCATCCGGTCCATTTCATTGCCCGTCTCGCGCCAGATCGCGTTCCACGTCCGCCCTTCCCACCCGGCGAAATCGCGTTCGCGCCAGCGGGGGTCGGCGACCAGCGGGCAACGGGTAGCCTGCGCGACGGCTTCGGCAATCGGCCGCGTTCGACGCATGTCCGAATGGACGACGGCCGTGATCGGTCGATTGGAAAGATCGGCGACGAGCGCACGCGCCATCCGTGCGCCTTCCCGGCTGAGCCCCATGTCCGACCGGCCGTAACAGCGCCCCGCCCACGCGCGCGCGACGGGCGGATGGCGCAGCAAAAGGACGTGTCCGCTCACCCCGCCGACACCGCGAGCAGGACGACGAGCTGGCCCATATACGCCGCGAACCCCAGGCAATCGCCGGTGCTCCCACCGATCCGCCGTCGAAGCCCACGCCCTAGCCAAAGCAGCAGCACGACGCCCGCGACGGTCGCCGCAAGGATCGCGAAAGGCCGGACGGACACGAGCATGATCACTCCGGGGACGGTCAGCGCCAGCGCGATCCACGGCGTTCCGCGCGGCATCCCGGCGATATCCTTGGCCAGCCCCTCGCCCGCCGGCACCGGCGGCGCGATCGCGAGCAACGACACCGCGCACAACCGCCCAAACGCCGCGGCTCCGACGATCGTGGCGATCGCAACCGCCGGCGGCAGCGCAGCGGTCGTCGCTACCCGCAGCGCAACCGCGAGCCCCAGGCCGAGCGCGCCGTAGCTGCCCACATGGCTGTCCTTCATGATCCGGCGGATGTCCTCCGCGCTGCGCCCGCTGCCGCCGAAGCCATCGCAGAAATCGGCGACCGCATCCTCGTGGAACGCCCCCGTCCACCAAGCCTCGATCCCGATCGCGACGATCGCGGCGACGAGCGGGGGCCAGACAAGTCGTGCCGCGGCGAAGACCAGCGCGGTTACGAGGCCGATCCCCGCGCCGACGAGCGGCAACCATTTCGTCGCCTGCATCAGCCCGTCCCGCGCCTGTTCGGGGGTCAACCGACCGAGCCAAGGGACCGGTAGCCGCGTCAGGAACTGAACCGCCATCAGCGGCGGTGCCCAGCCAGGCACCTCAATCCTCACGCGCCGCCCCGATCGAGTCGAGTCGCGCGACCCCCGTCAGCAACGCCGCCGCCGAATCCAGCAACGGCAGCGCGACGAGCGCGCCGCTGCCTTCGCCCAGCCGCATCCCCCAATCGAGGATCGGCACGAGTCCCAGCCGATCGAGCGCCGCGCCATGCCCCGGCTCGGCGGACCGGTGCCCTGCGATCATCGCCCGCGCGGTGCCCGGCACCAGGCGTTCGGCGATCAGCGCGGCAGCGGTCGCGACATAGCCGTCGACCAGCAGCGTCACGCCGGCCGCTGCGCCGGTGGCGTAGAAGCCCGCCATCGCGGCGATCTCGTATCCGCAGACGCTCGCGATCGTGACGCGGTCGTCCATGCCGCCCGCGCGGTCGACCGCGGTGCGCACGATCCGTCGCTTGGTCGCCAATACCGCATCGTCCGCCCCCGCCCCACGCCCGACCGTCGCGTCCGTATCGACCCCGGCCAGCAGCGCGGTCAGGCAGGCGGCGGGGGTGGTGTTGCCGATCCCCATCTCGCCCGCGATCAGCACGCGTGCGCCGTCTCCGACGGCCAGCTCGGCTTCGTCGACGCCGACCTGCCATGCGGCGTCGAACTGCGCTGGACTCATCGCCGGCCCGTGCGCCAAGCTATCCGTCCCGTCCGCCACACGCGCGTCGCGGAAGAACGCCGGACCGTCGGCGACCCTCGGGCCCGCGACGCCGATATCGACCAGCCGCAGCGCGCAATTCTGCGTCGCCGCCAACGCGCTGCTGACCACCTTCCCGCCGAGGATCGTCGCGACCATCATCCCGGTCACCGCCGACGGCCAGGCGGACACGCCGTCCGCGACGCAGCCATGATCGCCCGCGAACAGCACCAGCCGTCGCGGCTTCGTCGATGGATCGAGCCGGCGCTGCGTCATCGCCAGCGCGACGGCGATGTCCTCCAGCCGCCCCATGCTGCCGCGTGGCTTGGCCAGCGCATCCAGATGCGCTCGGATATCGTCCTGGGTCATGCGCCCTCCTGCGCGATCGCGAGTAGCCGGTCGACGTCCAACGTATCGCCGAGTACCGCCGCGATACCGTCGAGCGCGGCGTCGATCGTCTCGCGCCGGTCCAGCCCGTCGGAGGCCGCGCCGATCACGGCCAGCCAATGCGCCCGTGCCTCTGGTCGGTCGAACAGCCCGTGGACATAGCAACCGGCAATCCGCCCATCCTGCGCGACCGCGCCGTCCAAACCGCCGTCGGCGAAGCGCAGCATCGGTACGGTACCGGAATCGATGGTGGTGACGCCCGCGTGGATTTCATACCCGGTAAACGGCGCACCGCCCGCGACATGCGTGCCCTCCACCGAGCGCACCCGCTTGGCCGGCGCAAGGATCGTCTCCACCGGCAAGAGCCCGAGCCCGGCGACCGTTTCCGCCGGCCCCTCGATCCCGTCGGGATCCGAGATCGACCGACCGAGCATCTGATACCCGCCGCACAATCCCATCACGCGCCCACCGCGCCGGACATGCGCCGCAAGATCCACGTCCCAGCCTTGTGCCCGCAAGAAGCCGAGGTCGGCGATCGTCGCCTTCGTCCCCGGCAGGATGACGAGTGCCGCATCGCCAGGCAAAGGCCGGCCCGCGGGGGTCATGGCCAGCCGGACACCCGGTTCGCTGGCCAGCGCATCGAGATCGTCGAAATTGGCGATCCGGCTCAGCATCGGTACCGCGATCAACGGGCCTGCCCCGCCGCCGGCCAATCGCTCGAGCGCGACCGCATCCTCGGCAGGCAGCCGCGCCGCATCCGCCAGCCACGGCACGACACCGATTCCCGCCCAGCCCGTGGCGCGTTCGATCGCGGCGAAGCCATCGTCGAACAGCCGCGGATCGCCCCGGAACTTGTTGACGATGAAGCCGCGGATCATCGTCGCATCGGCGGGATCGATCACCGTTTTCGTGCCGACGATCGACGCGATGACGCCGCCGCGATCGATGTCGCCGACCAGCACGACGGGGACGCCCGCCGCGCGCGCGAAGCCCATATTGGCGATGTCGCCGGCGCGCAGGTTGATCTCCGCCGGGCTGCCCGCGCCTTCGACGATCACGAGATCGGCCTCCGCCGACAACCGGCGGTGCGCGGCGAGCACTTCGGGCAGCAAATCGCCCTTCGTCATCTGATACGCGCCCGCGCCCAGCACGCCGCGGACGCGACCACCGACGACCAGTTGCGCGGTCCGATCGGATTGCGGCTTCAGGAGGACGGGATTCATGTCGGTCGTCGGCGCGACCCGGGCGGCGATCGCCTGCAGCGCTTGCGCGCGTCCGATCTCGCCCCCATCGGCGGTGACGGCGGCGTTGTTCGACATGTTCTGCGGCTTGAACGGGCGGACGCGGAGACCTCGGTCGGCGAACAGGCGGCACAGGCCGGCGACGAGCACCGACTTGCCGACGTCCGATCCCGTTCCCTGCAGCATCAGCGAAGCCATGCAAGCAACCCGATGAGCGCCCATAAGCCAAGGCATGCGAGCCGGTAGGTCGCGAGTGCGCGGCGCAGGTCGGCGGCGTCCGGCTTGGGACCATCGCCGAGCGTCGCGCGGTTCGAAAGATGGCGATCATAGTGCACAGCGCCGCCGAGCCGCCGCCCCAGTGCGCCTGCCATCGCGGCCTCCGGCCAGCCGCCATTGGGCGAGGCATGGTGTGCAGCATCGCGCAGCATTACCGTCCAACCTCTTGTCATTACTAGACAAATTAGCGCGCCCGCGATCCGCGCCGGCACCCAGTTGACGATGTCGTCCGCCCGCGCGCTCGCCCAGCCGAACGCGGCGAAGCGGTCGGTGCGGTGGCCGATCATGCTGTCGGCGGTGTTGATCGCCTTTGCCGCGAACAGGCCCGGCAGGCCGGCGACCAGGAACCAGAACGCCGGCGCGACGACGCCGTCGCAGAAGCTCTCCGCGAGGCTTTCGATCGCGGCGGTGGCGATGCCGGCCTCGTCTAGCGACTCGGTGTCGCGTCCGACGATCATCGCGACGGCTTGGCGGGCACCACCGAGATCGCCGCGCGCAAGTGGGCGGAGGACGGCGTCGACATGATCGTCGAGACTGCGCTGCGCCAATCCCGTCGTGCCGACCGCGACGACCAGGATCATGCCCCAGCCCCGTCCGGCGATGCGTTCGACCGCCGACCCGATCGCGACCGACAGCGCCACGAGGAGCGCGAGCAATAGGACGCCGGCCATCCGCCGACGCCAGGGGGTGCCGGCATTCCATCGCCCCTCGACCCTGTCGATCAGCGCGCCGGCCGCCATCACCGGATGTGGCCGGCCCCGCGGATAGCCGAACGCCGCCTCCATGATCATGATCGCAAGCAGCGGCGCGGCATGGATCACCGCATCCCCGTCGGCAGGATATAGCGCGCACCGCCCGGCGTCTGACCGATTTCGACCGTGATGCCATACGTCTCTGCGATCTTGGGGGCCGTCAGCACGTCCACCGCCGGACCGGCCGCGACCACCCGACCATGCTTCAGCAGCACGACATCGTCCGCGACACGCGCTGCAAGCCCCAGGTCGTGGACGACGAGCACGACGCCTCGCCCCGCCGCCGCCACGCTGCGCAGCATCGTCGCCACATCGATCTGGTGCGCCGGATCGAGACTGGCGAGCGGTTCGTCCGCCAACAACCAGTCGGGTTCTCCCGCCAGCACGCGCGCCAGCAATACGCGGCTGCGCTCGCCGCCCGACAGATGCTCGACGCCGCGCGTGGCGAGCCCGGCGACGTCGGTCGCCGCCATCGCCCGCTCGATCGCATCCCGATCCGCCGCGGTCTCGCCCCAGCGGCCCCGATGCGGCAACCGTCCGAGCCCCACCAGCGTGCGCACGTCGATGTTCCAGTGCACGTCGCCAGCCTGTGGCAGCAGCCCGATCCGCCGCCCCCGCTCGCGCCGGTCGAGGCCTGCGACATCGACGCCATCCAGCGTCGCGACGCCCGCATCGGGCACCCGCAAGGCGGCGAGGCACGCGAGCAGGCTGCTCTTCCCCGCCCCGTTCGCGCCCAGCAACGCGGTCACGCGTCCCTGTTCGAACCGCAGCGACACGTCGTCCAGCACGCGCGTATCGCCCAGCGTCAGGGCGAGGCCCGATGTGGCGAGGACGCTCACGCCAGCCCCCGGCGCATGCGGACCAGCAGGAACAGGAAGAACGGCCCGCCGAGCAGCGACATCGCGATCCCGAGCCGCAGTTCGCTGACCGTCGGCGCGATCCGCACCAAGCTGTCGGCGACGGTGACGAGCAATGCACCGCCCAGCGCGGACGGCAGCAGGATCGCCGATGGCCGGTTGCCGACGAACGGGCGGACCATGTGCGGCACGATCAGCCCGACGAAGCCGATCACCCCGGCCGCCGCCACCGCCGCGCCGACGGTCAGCGCGGTCCCCGCGATCACCGCCAGCTGCAACCGCCGCGGATCGACGCCGATCGACCGGGCCGCCGCCTCGCCCAGCGTCAGCGCGTCGAGCGAGCGGGCGGTCGTCGCCAGGATCGCCGAGCCGATCGCGATCAGCGGCAAGGCGACCTGCACGTCGTTCCAGCTTCGATCGGTCAGCGCGCCCATCAGCCAGGTCACGATCTCCGACGCGACGAACGGCGTCGGTGCCAAGCTGATCGCCAGCGCGGTCATCGATCCTGCGATGCTGGTCAGGATCAGCCCGGCGAGCGTGAAGAGCACCAAGCTGCCCGAGCGCCCGGCGATCAGCGCCAGCAGCGCCATCGTCGCTCCCGCCCCCGCCAGCGCGAAGGCGGGCAGCAGCCACATCTGCGCCGCATAGCCGAAGAACAGTGACAGCACCGCGCCCAAAGCCGCGCCCGACGACACCCCGAACAGTCCCGGATCGGCGAGCGGATTGCGCAGATACCCCTGCATCACCGCCCCCGAAAGCCCGAGCGCCGCGCCGATCGCGATCGCCAGCACGGTGCGCGGCAGGCGCAGTTCGACGATGATGATCGACCGCGGGTCCGCGGCGGTCCAGGCGTCGAGCGGGACCCACACCTTCCCCGCCGCAACCGACAGCGCGGCGGCGAGGAGGATCAGGGCCAGCAGGCCGATCGTCAGGCGCTTCACCGGGTCACCTCACTGCGGACCGTTCGCAATCGCGCCATCGCCGCGACGATCGTCGGGCCGCCGCAGCTCAGCAAGCGGCTCGGATAGGGCGCGACGGCGATCCGCCGCGCCAGCCGCGCCACCGCCGGGTGGCTGGTCAGACGGTCGGTGCCGGTTTCCGCCGCGCCGACCGACAGCAGCACGCGCGGTGGGCGCGCGATCAGAAATTCCAACGGCAGCACGTCCCATTGCTTCAGGCCATAGGTCGCGCTCATGTTGCGGAACCCGCCGCGCGTCAGCAGATCGTCGGCCAGCGTCCCCGATCCGGGCACCAGGCCCCCCGCCTGCCAGATCAATGCGGGAATGCGCGCGCCCGCCACCGGTCGCGCCGCCCGATCGATCGCGTCCGCCAGCGCTTCGCCGCGCGCCGGGTGGCCGACGATCGCCGCGATGGCGCGCACCTGCGCCACGCTCTCTTCCACCGTCGTCGGCACGGGATATTGCATGAACCGGATATGCATCCGTTGCAGCGCCAGCGTCGTCGCAGGCGACACGTGCGACCCCGACAGCACGATATCGGGTGCCAGCGCCACGACCTCCTCCGCGGTGCCCGACGTCGCCTTGAACCGGCTCGCCAGCGCGATCGGGATCGAGGTGGCGCGCGGGTCCTGCGAATAATGGCTGATGCCCGCGATCTGCGCGGGGTCGGCGACCTGCATCAGCACCGCATCCACGCACGGGTTGATCGAGACGATCCTCGGTTCGCGCGGCGGCGCGGCGCCGATCAGGAGAGCGATTGGCAGCAAGGCGAGGAGCCGGATCAATATTCGACCCCCTTCTGCGCCTTGAAGCCCGCCTGGAACGGATGCTTCACCTCGGTGAAATCGGTGACGAGATCGGCGATCTGCAGCAATTCGGGCTTCGCGTTCCGGCCGGTGATGCAGATATGCTTGGTCAGTGGCCGGTCCTTCAGGAACGCGACGATCTCCGCGATCGGCAGCGTATCGTCGCGCAGCACGATGTTGAGTTCGTCCAGGATCACGAAATCATAGGCGGGGTCGAGGATCATTTCCTTCGACCGTTCCCACGCCGCCCGTGCCGCCGCGATGTCGCGTGCGCGGTCCTGCGTGTCCCAGGTGAAGCCCTCGCCCATCACCTCGAAGGTCGCGAGATCGGGGTTCGCCTCGAAGAAATTGCGCTCCCCCGTCTCCCACTTGCCCTTCACATACTGCAGGATCGCGACCTTCATCCCCCAGCCGAGACTGCGGATCGCCATGCCGAACGCGCTCGACGACTTGCCCTTGCCGTTACCGGTGTGGACGATCAGCAGCCCGCGCTCCAGCGTCCGCCTGGCCATCATCTTCTCGCGCGCGGCGGACAGCCGCTTCATCCGCGCATTGTGGCGGGCATGCTCTTCAGGCGTCTCGGTCATCGACGATACTCCAGCAGCGCGGCGGACAGGCGGGTGACGGCGCAGGTGTCGGCGGGCAGCCCGATGCGCAACCGATCGCGTCTGTCGGCGAACGGTCGCGTCAGGATCGCACGGCCGGCGAGGAACCGGAACAGCGCATCGGCATCCTCGCACGCAATGAGACGGAACAGCGGCGCCGCGCCGGCGACCTTGAGCTCGGCCTCTGCCAGCACGGCATCCAGCGCCGCCCCCGCCTCCGCGATACGGCTTGCCTGCGCCGTGCGGAAGGCGACATCGCGGTACGCGGCCGTTCCGGTGGCGATCGCGCCGGTCGATATCGGCCAGTCGCCGAGCAACGCGCGCAGCTTGGCCGCCACCACCGGTTCCGCGATCGCGAAGCCGAGCCGAAGCCCCGGCAAACCGTAGAATTTTCCGAACGATCGCAGCAGGACCAGTCCGTCCGCCGAAAGGTCGCACAGCGCGGTCGCCGGATCGGCATAGGCTTCGTCAACGACCAGGCCCGTTCGATCGGCCAGCATCTCGACCCGCGACCGATCGAATACCCGCCCGTCGGGATTGGCCGGACTGGCGAGGACGATCAGATCATGCGTCGCGGCCGCCTCCTCGATATCGGCGAAGGCGATGGACGTGGCATTCCGCCACGCTGCCAGATGACCGCCATAACCGGGCCGCACCACCGCGGGCCGCTGCGCCGCCAGCACCACCGCCAGCAATCGCAGCGCAAGGTCGCTGCCCGGCACCGCCACGACGTCACGGCCGGCGGGAACCTCGAACGCCGCCCCCGCCGCCGCCTCCAGCGCGGCGAGCGCTTCCGGATCGGGCAACCGGTCCGCCGGATCGCCCCGGACCGGATAGGGCCAGGGCGCGATCCCGGTCGACAGGTCGATCCAGTCGTCCCCGCCGAACGTCGCACGCGCAGCCTCGACTCGTCCGCCATGGACGCGGAACGGATCGAGGCCGGCGACCGCGATCATCAGTAGCGCAGCCGCACGCCGCCATAGGCCGCCCGGCCCGGGACGCCGTACTGGTAGATGGTCTGATAGACCTCGCCGAACAGGTTATCGACGCGCCCATAGACCGCGATGTTGTGGGTAACCGGGAACGACGCCCGTACGCCCGCCAACACATACCCCTTCAGCCGCTGGCTGTTCGACGCGTCGTTGTAGCTGTCGCCGATGTCGCTGACTGTCGCGCCCGTTTCCAGCCCGAACCACCAGCGATAATCGGCGTTGACCGTCACGCTCTGGCTCGGCCGCCGTGTCAGGCGAAGTCCGTAGGCGGTGCCCGGCGTCCGGTTCTCGGCATCGAGATAGGTATAACTGCCGACGAGCGTGAAGGCCGGCGTCGGCTTGAGCGTCAGCGCCACCTCCAGGCCTTGCGACAACGCTTTCTGCACGTTGGTGTAAGTGCCATCAGGCCGGTCCGCGCAGATGCCCGTAAGGGGGGTAGGGTCTGGGCACGATATGAAGTTGATGAGGTTGTCCGAGTTGCGGTGAAACCATGTCGCGCTCGCCTCGATCGCGCCGTCGAGCGCGTGTTGCGTGACCCCGGCATCCCAACCGTGCGATCGTTCGGGGCGAAGGAGCATATTACCGTATTCGCTTTGCAGCTGGTACACCGTCGGCGCCTTGAAACCTTCCGAATAGCTGCCACGAAATACAGTCGATCCGCCATTGGGCGAATAGGCGCCGCTCCCCGAGAACGTCGTAGCGCCACCGAAAACGTTATGATCGTCGTGGCGTACCCCGCCAGTCAGGCTCAGGCCGGTAAACGGCGTCACCACCGCCTGGCCATAGATGCTGAAGATCCGCGCGCGCCCGAACGTCACCGGCCCGCCAGGGCTCGACGTGGTGAAGCGCGTGACCTCCCGCTCTGCGCCGAACGTCGTCTGCAGCGCGTCGCCGAGATCGACCACGCCCTGATATTCCATCCGATAGTTGAAGCCGTTGCCGTCGAACGTTTCGGTTGGGACGCTGTCGGGATCGAAATCGCGGCGCTTCGTTTCGGTATAGGCATAGCTGAACCGGTTGCGGAAACGCCCGTCGAACAGGCCCGCGTTCAGCCCGGCATAGCCTACCATTTGCCGCGCCTGCTCGTACGCACGGGTATCGCCGAAGGCATAAGTGGGCGGGGGAAAGCCATCGAAGTCGGTGCGCCCATCCGAATAGAAACCGCGCAGATCGATCGACAGGTCCTGCGCCAGTGCGATGTTCACGCTGCCGTTGGCGCCGAAGTCGCGGTAGCCGTCCCGTTCCTTGCCCGCGAAATAGGCGGAGTTGCCGTCGGTCCGGTGATAGCCCGCGCCGAAGCTGGCCGAGACCGGCCCGATCTTGTCCGAGATGTTGGCGAAGCCCTGGCCGGTATCGTGCCAGCCGCCCTCGGCGCGTGCGTTGATCTCGAGGTGATCGCTCGGCTGACGAGTGATCAGGTTCACGACGCCGCCGATCGCCTGGTTGCCCCACAGCACCGATTGCGCGCCGCGCAGCACCTCGATACGCGCGATGTTGCCGATCAGCAGCGTACCGAAATTGAACCCGCCGCCGGGGGACGAGGGGTCGTTCAGCTTCACCCCGTCGATCAGCGCGACGGTCTGGTCGGTTTCCGCGCCGCGGATGCTGAGCGAGGTGGTGGTGCCGACGCCGCCGTTGCGCGCGACCGTGACGCCGGGGGTCTGCAGCAGCAGGTCCGATACCGTCGTCGCCTGGCGCTGCTCGATCGTCGCGGTGTCGAGCACCGTCACCGACTGGCCGACGCGGTCGACCGGGGTGGCGGCGCGGTTGGCGGTGACGACGATGTCGGTGCCGGCATTGGCCGCCTGTTCGAGGCCGGCAGCGGATTGCGCGGACTGGCCCGTCTGGGCGAGGGCCGGTGCAGTGCAGGACAGCAGCGGCAGGAGGAAAAGATAAGCGGTCTTCACGTCGTTCCCCTTCACGATGGATGGGGACATGCGCGACGATCGCGCCGGAAGGGTCATCTTCCACCGCGCACGGCCCCATAGGCACGTCGTCACGCGAGGAGAAACCCTCGATCGCCCGGAACACCCCGTCCGCGCGAAGGACAAACCGCGACAGGCAGGTCTCCTGGCTCCCGGGTCGACACCTCGTCCGGCCTTCCCGGACCCGAAGGTCCAGTGGCGCGAATGGGCGAGGCTCGCCGGTCACAGTTGCGGGCACAGCCCCGGATTACGCCGGCCTTGACCAGCGCTTCCGGGTTCCCTTTTCATCCCATCTCTGGGAACCTGTCGCGGTTGCGCCCTTAAGCGGCATCGGCGATGGGGGCAAGATGGCAGCGACGACCCTGTTTCTCGGCGGTGCCCGATCGGGCAAGAGTCGGCTGGCGCAAGCCGCGGCGGAGGCGCTGCCGGGTCCGCTCGTCTATGTCGCCACCGCCACCGCAGGCGACGACGAGATGGCGGATCGGATCGCGCGTCACCAGCAGGACCGCGGACCGCGCTGGCGCACGGTCGAGGCGCCCGTGCTGCTGTCGGAAGCGATCGGCGATGCGGCCCCCGCGGTGGTGCTGGTCGATTGCCTGACGCTTTGGCTGTCGAACCTGATGATGGACGATCACGACATCGATGCGGCGACCGAGAAGCTGACCGCCGCGCTCCGTGCCGCGGAACATCCGGTATTCCTGGTCGCCAACGAGGTCGGGCTGGGGATCGTCCCCGATACGCCGCTCGGCCGGCGGTTCCGCGACGCCGCGGGACGGCTCAACCAGCAGGTCGCCGCGACGGTCGACCGGGTCGAGTTCGTCGCCGCGGGACTGGCGATGCGCCTGAAATGACCGGGGGGGCTCCCCGTTTCGACGCAGCGTTCCGCGGCGATCTCGATCTGCTCTTCCGCTGGCGGCGCGACGTACGGCATTTCGCGCCGCGCGCGCTGCCCGACGGTTTGCTCGACACGCTCCTCGACACCGCCAACCGGGCGCCATGGGTAGGGCTCAGCCAGCGATGGCGATTCGTGACCATCGACGCCCCGGCCACTCCCGCCGCGATCCGGTCCGATTTCCTAC